>JARGOW010000207.1:2343-3778 GCA_029212955.1 Planctomycetota bacterium
GGTGGAATCGCGCAGGGATTGCAGGGTGGCGGCCGCATCGTTGACCCACCAGTGGGTCTCTTCATCAAACCAGATGAGCCAGCGGTCGGGGTGGCCTTCGATGGTCATGGCCGTGATGCGGTGGAGCGCCTTGAGCGTTTCATTGCGCACGGAATCGGAGGGATCCTTGAGCAGCAGAATCAGGGGCCGAATGCTCTCGGTATCGTCGGCATACCCCAATGCGCGGGCCGCCGATTGGCGGGTCAAAGGGGTGGAGTCCTCGAGCAGAGGGCGTACAGAGCCCAGCGCGAACTCCGTGATGCGCAGGTGGGGTTTACGCAGGGCCCCTGCGATTTGCGTGAGCACGATGCCATCAAAGTTGCGTCGCTTTCCCAGGCAGCGGGCTAGGGTGTCAGGTGTACTGGGCGCATCGCAATCCCCCAGGATGCGGAGTAGCTGGGAGTCCAGGGCCCTCGTCTGGGTGCCGTAGACCCTCTGAATCACGCGTAGGGTGGATTCATCGCGGTCGCAAGCTTGCAGTAGGCAATCCCGCAGCGCCCGTTGGAAGGGCCGTACGTTGTATGTCCCTGTCGGTGCGCTCTTGGGAGATTTCAGCAAGAGCAAGAGGTTGCGGGCTTCGGGAGATTCGCCAAGGACTCCAACGATTTCCATGGAAACTCGGCAGTGTTGTTCCCAGATCACAGGGTCCTGGGGGCCCGAGGTGTGCTGCAGTGTGGCCTGGATGATGACCTCACGGAGTTGGGGTTCGAGCTTGCCCAAGAGTTCGGTTTCCCCATCCTCGCGCAAGACTTTGACCAGGGTGGTTACGGTGTTCGGAATCTGGTCGGAGAGAACCTGCAACCAGGTTTCGACCGGTTCGATCCTGTCCCCACGCAGCCCGTCGATGAGCCCGATCAGGGGATCATCCTCTGCAAATGCGGATACCTGCCCGGCCCCAAAAAGGGCGAGCAGGATCAGCAAGAGCTGACGGGGAAGGGTGGAGAGGGTTTGGGGCATCCTTGTTGGGTTGGCTAAAAGAGGACGCTCTTGATCACGTCCACGGTGCCTTTGCGCTCGTCCACGGCTTCAATCACAACCTTGGGCTGACGCTCGGTTAGATATACGGCACCGTCTTTCCACATGATTCCGTACACCTCATTGATGTCGGCCCAGGGGATTCCAGCCTCGGAACCTTCGTAGGCGGTGTCCATGCCGCCGACGGATCGGTACTTCAAGTACAGTTCGTCTTCCGCTTGACTGTCACCACTGGGTTTGGTGACGATCGCTTGGGTCTTGATTTTGAAGTCGACCGACGTGCTTCCGCGGGTCAAGTTCGTATCGGGTACTTCCACGATTTGCCACGCGACGATTGTGGGAGTCATTTCCACACCGAAGCCACCCTTTTCAAGTTGGGGCGTGAAGGAGACGTGGGCGTTGGAGCCAATGTCCAAGGATT
>JARGOW010000207.1:3788-6294 GCA_029212955.1 Planctomycetota bacterium
ACCAGGGACTTGGGAGCCACGACCAGTCCAGAGAATTCACCGGAACCCGGCATGGACACGGTGGACTTTTCCGAGCGCTCTGGAGTGAGCGCAAACAGGGAACATTGGGTCGGGTCCTCTCCCACATTGCTCAAAAGGGAGCGCGGAGCGAAAATCGTGGCACCTGTTGTATAAATACCAACTGGGCCGTCGGTCGTATCGATGACCAAGTTGCCGCCACCGGCAACGATCAGGTTTGCCGTGCGCACGCGCATGGGACCTTTGAGGGTCAGGGTCGTACCGGCAGCCACCTGAATGTTGTCGTAGACCCTGTCGTCATTCAGGGTGATGGCAGAGGTTCCCCCCGAGAAGGTCAAGTTGCCCAGGTTGGTGCCTAACCGCGGGATTTTAAAACTTGGCAGGGTAATGCCCCGGCTGGAGGCCGTTGTGGTACCCGTGACAATCACACCCGGATCCAAGTCGGCGATGCCATTGGGGCCGGGGTGGATGCTTCCGTCGATGTGCGTTTGCGTGCCTTTCTCCGGGGCGTAAACGGTGATGTCGCCGTTGCTGCGAATCTTCGTGGGCTTTGCGCTGGCAGGTGCGGCGCCCTTGGCGGCCCCGTCCACTGCCACTTCAAGCGTGTCCAGCTGCGCGCCTTCGCCGATGGTCACATCGTTCAAGCCACACATTCCAAGGGATCCCACCTCGTTGACGGAACGCTTCAAGACCATGGCCAGGGTGAATCGGCCATGCCCCAAAAGCCCGGTGGACTTGAGCTCGACCTGGTCGTCCGGGAGTTCTCTCGTTTCGACCCAGTAGTAGCCATCACCAAAGGTCGCCGGGGTTTCAGGACTTCCAAGCTCACCGCTGCGGCCTTGGGCCACGGCAAGGAACGACTCCGAAAGTCCAGCCTCGGCGATATACAGTGCGCGGGTGGTGTCGATGCTGGTGATTTGCTTGCGTGTGCTCACCGAGCTTACTTGCACCAAGCCAGCCCCCAAGCTGGCCACGATCGTGACAAGGAAGAGGGAGGATATGATGGCCGTGCCGCTTTGGCCGCTGCTTTTTTTGCGTCTTAGGATCATGAGCTAATTGCGACAGGTGATGTTCACTTGTCGATTTGCCGGAACTACTTTCCCCGAAGAGTCCGTCTTGGTGACCGTCAGCGTGATGAAGACCTGCATCTCCTCGTCGCTGGCGTGGTTCATGTGAAATGAAAGCCCAGGTTCATCCACGAGTCCGTTGAAGTTGTCATCGCCCAGGTTGATGACCTCTTTGTTCTGGAGGGTGGGGACGCTTTTGGACCACTGAATCTGACGTTCGCCTGGGAGGCCGGCGGCTTGGGTCCAAATGACTCGGCCGGTCTCGTTCTCCGTGGGAATCCACTCGATGCGCTCGGGGTCGCCCATCACATGGACGCCTGCTTCCACGCCGAGGCTGGTGCTAAACTCAATGCGTTCGTTGGACGCGGGGGCCGATACTTGGGGATAAACGTTGTCCGCGGATGCGGACATGAGGGCGAGCTTGATGCGGTCCAAGGTCAAATCGAGCTCGCTGTCCAGCAATTCGCGCATGACCCCATTGGCGGCGGCCTGGGATCCCGTGCGTGTGACCATGGCGATGTTGACCGCAATCAACGCAAAGATGACCGAGGCAATGAGAACCTCGATCAGGGTGAATCCGGAGCGACTGTGAGCTTTGACCTTCATTACAGTTGCTTTTGAACGGCTGAGAACATGGAGGACATTTTCAAATGCCCATCCCCGGAAGCGCCACGCCACTCGACGCGGATTTGAACGGGCAACACGCGATAGTCTTCCGCATGGTCGGCGGCGTCGATGATCAAGTCCCCGTTGAGGTCCCGGGGTAGACTGAGCTCGGGCATGACCAGGTTCTCCCGAAGTTTGCCTTCCAAGCTGGGCAACACGACGAAGCCGGTGGCTTGCTGGCCTTCCCGGGGCTCTAGACCGGGGACTTGGAAGGTGGCGCCAGGACCCGTGCCGGGCCCGTCGGGGTCGTCATCGGGATCGTCGTTGTAGAGCAGGTACAGCTCTTCAAAGGGCACGGCGCGCATGCGTTCCAGCACGTTCATGGCGGTTTCCACCGAAAGCGTGCGTTCCTTGCGGGCCGTGGAATGGGCCATTGTCGCGGTGATGGTGCTCGACAACATATAGACAGCCACCGAGACCACCGTGAGGGCGATCATGACTTCAACCAGGGTGAATCCCTGGCGTTTTCCACGTGTGTCTATTTTTTGGACGAGGCGCATAGCGGAGCCGACCCTTTTGGAAAGGGGGCCGACCCTGCTTTTCGGAGGAGTCCGTTAACGATCTGAAGGGTTTAGGACTTCCGATTCCACCCGCGCCAAGTTTGGAGCATGTTTTCCAAACGGGTCGTTAGTTTTGCCTCTGATTGAGGCTAGGCGGGCGAGTCCGTTCCCCCGATGGGGCACGGGCATTCGCACGCGAACGGCACACTGTCCTTGCCGATTAAGCCCCGCAACGGGACCGATACTGCTCGGGAT
>JARGOW010000207.1:6304-6911 GCA_029212955.1 Planctomycetota bacterium
CCACCTGAATCAGGTCGTGCATGTTCTCGATCGCTTCCCGCAGGATGATGACTTCAGCCTCGGTCAATACACCTTTTTCCTGGGCTTGTTGCAACACATCAAGTTCCGGGCCCCGGGGGAGGAATTTCGCACGCCTTGCCTTGGCGAGCTTGCGGCGTACCGGAGCCAAGCGTTGGATGCGCTTGGCGCCTGCGACCAGGGCCCCAAGGCCCGGGCGATCGCCGGCGGGGATGTGGGTGTCCGGGCACAAGCGGGCGCGGAAGTCCTCGTCCTGAACCAAACGGTTGCAGAGATCGTGGGTGGTGATATCCCGGGGTTTGCTGTAGCTGCGACCCCAGGGGAAGATCATGCGACGTGCGACCGTGGCAACAAAACGGTTGGGGAGATTGTCGAGCAGGTCGATGAGGGCTTCCTGCCCACGGTAGAGGCATTCTTCGCCCGCCCAGCGCAATAGGGCTTCATCTTCGCCCCGAGCACCCTGTTGAACAAACCGATGCAAGCTCGCCGAGCCAAAGTACATCCAAGCCAGGGCATCGGCCAATCGACCGGATAACTCCTCGCGACGCTTTAGTTCCCCGCCCACCGTGGCCATGGAAACCTCGGTGCA
>JARGOW010000208.1 GCA_029212955.1 Planctomycetota bacterium
CTCGTATCGCAAACGGGAATATTCCCATCCGTGGGGCCGGTGGGTGGAAGTGCTCCTGCGGGGTGCGTAGGCTTGTTTGATCGGACGGGGGAAGATCCTGTCCAGCAATGAACATGCCCCACTGGGGGCTCTCCCGTGGGGGGAGGGCCGGGAGGGGACACCGCCTCATCCGAGGCCAAACATCAGGCATATCCATGCATAAACTCACCCTCGCAGCCCTTCTCTGCTGCCCGCTCCTGGGCGGATGCGCCGCTGCTGCATTGACCGCCGGCGCGGTCATTCTGAACGATGATTTCCAGGACCACTCGGTCTCGGCCACCGTTCCCTCGGACTCGAACTTCGTGTGGCACAGCGCTTTGAACAGCCTGTCGGGCATGACGCGCGCCTTGATTCACCGGGATGATGACCTGCTGCAAGCGCGCACGAACCTGGACTACGGTCAGGTGCAGATCCAGGTCAAGGAAGTCTCCGTGGGCCAAACCCAAATCACGGTGCTGGCCAAAAAAGCCCTGGTCTACAGCCCCGAGCTGTCCACCCTCACCCTCGAGCGCATCGTGACCGACTTCGACAACATGCGTCGTCGCGCCACGATCTCGGCCTCGGCCCCCAACCGCTCCACGGGCGGCGAGTGGCAGGACACAGTGCCCTCCAACGTGAACTGGGGCACGATCACCGAGCAAGGCGATCAAACCCAAAACCCGGGAGCCCCCGAATGAAGTTCTCCAAAGTACGCGCGCTCGGCCTCGGCCTTTTGGCATGCACTTCCTTGGCTTTGGCACCCTCCTGCCACATCGCAGCCGCGGTGGGCCTGGGCGTGGTCATCAGTCAGGAGTTCTCCGAGAACGCCCACTCCTTGCGCCTGCCCGGCAACTTCGAGCAGGCCTGGGATGCCACCTACCGCACCCTGGAAAACATGAGCCTGGATCCGGTCCAAGTGGACCGGGAACAAGGCCGCATGCAAGCCCACGTGCAAGGCACCAGCTACACCTGCCAAATCACCGCCCACGACGCCTACGAGACCGTACTAGCTGTCACGGCAAAGAGCCTGGGCCGCTATGAGAATGAAACCGCCCAAGCCCTGCTGTTCAAGGTGCGCAAGCGAATGGGTGGCATGTAAGCGCGCATTGCCTGCCCGGTGATGCACCATCACGATCGGCCCCGCCGCCTGGCTCTCTTCGAGCGCCTCGCTGCGGGGCCGATTTCATTTCCGCTCCCAGCACCGGGGGTGACGTCCTCAGTGGACCTGGGGCAAAGTCTGGAGCTTGAGCTCCTATTCGAAGAAGCCCACCCACCTCCGATCGCGGCCATGGGTTAGGTCCCTTAGGATCCCATTCGGCTCCTCGCCTCCCGCGGGCTTACTTGGTTTCCGATTCCTTGCCCTGGCTTTCGCGCTTCTCCTGACAAGGACCACAAAAGCCCGAGAGGCGTAGCACGTGACTCACCAACGTGAAGCCCTTGGCGGCGGCCGCTTTCAGTTGCAGTTCCTCGATCTCGTGGTCCTGGAACTCGTCGATGCGGCCGCAGGACATGCAAACCAGGTGGTCGTGGTGTTCGTGTCCGAGCACATGTTCGTACACCATGCCCCCATCGCCCGTATCCAGGCCGGCCACAAATCCACCACGGCTGAGCACCTCTAGAGTCCGGTACACGGTGGCGCGGCTGACCTGGGGCCCCTCTTCTTCGCGCAGCCAGGCGTAAAGCGTATCTGCGCTGAAATGGTCGTGGGTGGCATACACCCGGTCCAAAATACGTCGACGTTGGGGCGTCAACTTCAAGCTTTCGCCCTTTAGGAACTCTTCAAACTTTTCAACGACCAGGCTGTGTTTCAAGGCAAGTACGGGGGCAGGGCTTTGCGGCGGGTTTAGTTGTCGTCGGCCTGGGTCACGGCCGGCTTTTCCTCGCGGATCACGAGTCCGATGTCCCGGCGGGCGAACTTGTCCTCCCAGCGGATTTTGTCGTAGGCCTCGTAGGCGTTCTCGCGGGCCCCTTCCACGTCCTGGCCCATGGCTGTCACGCACAGCACGCGGCCACCTGCGGTCACCACGGCACCATCCTTTTCGGCGGTGCCCGCATGGAAGACCACCACGTCATCCACCTCGTCGGCCTGGCGCAGGCCTTCGATCACATCGCCCTTGCGGTAAGTGTCGGGATATCCGCCGGCACAGGCCACAACGCCCACGCAGGGCCGCGGATCCCATTCGGGCGGCGAAACGGTTTCGAGTTCCCCCTTAGCACAGGCCAAGAGCACCGGAACAATGTCCGACTTCCAGCGGCGCACGAGCGCTTGGGTTTCCGGATCGCCGAAGCGCACGTTGTACTCCACCACGCGCGGTCCGCCTTCAGTCATCATCAATCCCACGAAAAGCACCCCGTGGAAGTCGATGCCCTCCTGGCGCATGGCGTGCACCGTGGGGATCAGGACCCGTTGTTCGATTTGACGGTGCAGGCGGGTGGAGATTTCACGCACGGGGGACAGCACTCCCATGCCACCGGTGTTGGGACCCTTGTTGCCCTCACCGACCTGCTTGTGGTCTTGCACAGTTTCCAGGATCAGGATCGTACGGCCATCGATGATGGCGAAGACGCTGGCTTCCTCGCCTTCCATGAATTCCTCCACCAGGATGCGCATGCCGGAATCCCCGTGGCGCTTCTCTTCCATGATGGCATCCACGGCGGCGCGGCCCTCTTCCAGGTCGGCACATACGTAGACTCCCTTGCCCGCGGCCAGACCATCGGCTTTCACCACCTGGGGCCAGGTGTCGCAGTTCTCCAGGTAGCCCTTGGCGGCTCCGGAACGATCGAAGGTGCGCGAGGCTGCGGTGGGAATGCGGTGCCGTTCCATCAGGTCCTTGGAGTACACCTTGGACGATTCGAGGCGGGCTCCTTTTTTGCCCGGCCCAAAGACCGGAACCTTGGCTTCTCGAAGGACTTCGGCCAGGCCCGCGTCGAGCGCGTCCTCGGGACCGATCACCACCAAGCCAATGTTCTCGCGGCGCACCACCGCCAGGAGGCGGTCCACATCCGTGGCCTGAACGGCCACATTGCGGGCCACGGTGGCGGTCCCCGCGTTGCCCGGGGCACACAGGACTTCATCCACCATCTTCGACTTGGCGATTTTCCAACAGAGCGCGTGCTCGCGCCCACCACTTCCCACGACCAGTACCTTCATATTTGGTGTCGAGTCCCAGACTCGGAGGCCCGGTTCGAGGGCCTGAGCGGGAACCTTAACCTACCCCCAGAAGAACTCCAACCCCTTCTTGCTCCCCCCCAGCCCCGAAGTTCGCTATCCTGGCGCCCGTTCGGGGAGTACCTCAGTTGGTAGAGGCGTAGCTTTGGGAGTTACGAGTCGTGGGTTCGAGTCCCATCTCCCCGACCATCCGGGCCCTCCAACGGGCCTGAAGGCCCCCCGGGGCAAGGATTGGATTGAATTCTCCAATCGCGGGGATCCCGGGTCCGTACTCAGGACAGAATCGAGCTCCCACCGTACGCGCATGGGAACCGTCAAACCCCGGACCGCCCCCCTGCCCACCACGCCCATGATGCCCCGCTCTTTGGTCGCCATCCTTTGGCTGCTCCTCGGCTGCCATGTTCCGCTTGGGCCGGATCCCGCGGGGGACTCGGCACGCGCCCCGGGGATCAACGCCCCCGCAAGCGAAAACCAGGGCTCGGCCAAGCAGACCGCTTGGCGCAAGCCCTCCAACCGGGGTCCGATCCTCATCGGTGTGGTCACCGATCCCCAAGGAACCCCACTCCCGCGGATCCAAGTCACTCCCCACGCGGGCATGGCCACCCGCTTCCCCGAATCGCCCGTCGAAACAGACGACAAGGGACGCTACCGCCTGGTCCCCCTTGGAGGCCAATCCCTGCCCGGCGGTCCAGGCCAATCCAACTACCGTTGGATCGGTGTCTGCGTAGGCTCCCTAAATGCCAGCGGCAACCCCGCGGAACTCCTGCCCTGGAAAGACGTGCGAGTGTTGGACGAGCCCGGAATCGTGGTGCAAATGGATTTCATTTATGACCGTGAGCTGAAGTGATCCGATCGTGAGGGATTTAAGGCCTCGCCCAACATGTTCGTGGGGCTGCGGCCGCGCAAGGTGTGAGCTCCATTCACTTTCCGACTCCACCGATGCAACGCTACGGCGCGTTCTGGTGAAGGCGAGCGGTCGGATGGACGATGGGAGGGCAGCAAGGAAGGGCCGACCCGCCTTTTGACTGGTTTGGCAAGCAGACTTTCCTTGCGGCGGTGAGTTTGGACTCCACTCGCTCGTCTACGGGGCGAGTGGGGTCCGTTTCCCTTGACGGCGTTGCGGATCTCCTCCAACATAGCTACACAATCCCAGAGATGCGTAGGAGCTACGCTCGGCACGTTTTATCTCCTGATGCACCGCGCGCCGGTTCCCTAGGGACCAGCCCACGCCGGGCGGTTTGGCCCGCAGTTTCTTCTTCGCCGCAATATGAAGCAATCCCTCGACGCCCTTCACGATGCTATCGACCGTTCCACCACCAGCGGCGAAACGGTTCCCCTCGACTTGGAGGTGGACCACACCACGCTGGAAGCGCTGGCCACAGAGTTGGGCTGCTCGATCACTTTTGTGGAATTGCCCGAGGGCGGAAGCCGAATCGACGGCAAGGGGCCGAGCGGCGAGTTCACCCTGCGTTTGGTGAAAGGCTAGGGCTTCAGCGAGGACTGGGAATCCTCGCCTTGGGACGAACATCGGCCCGCGGCTCCTTGTCATATCGGCCCGTCGAAACCAGGGAACCATTTCGACTCGCCCGGGCAATCGCTCCCCGGCCCCGCTCCCAATCCATGGCGAGCGCGCTACAATCGGCCCATGGCCGAAAAAGCAAAAAGCGAAACCCGTGTGCTCTACGAGAAGCTCATGGACACCCAGCCCGACTTCCGAATCAAGGGGAAAGCGAGCGCTTACACCTCGCTGAATGGACACATGTTCAGTTTCATCACCAAGGAGGGAGGCCTGGCGATTCGTCTTAGCCCCGAGGATCAGCACGCGTTCCAAAAGAAACACCGCTCCGGTCCGGTCATTCAGCACAACTCGACCATGCGTGGGTATGTACACGTGCCGGAAAGCTTGCTGAAGCGCACCTCCGCGGCGGCCAAAGTGCTACAAGCCAGCATCGACCACATTCGATCCCTGGACCCCAAGCCCACGGCCAAATCCAAAACCAAGGCGGACTCCCGCAAGAAAGTGGCCCAAAAGAAAGCGGAGAAAAAGAAAGCCACCAAAAAGAAAGCGAGCAAGCAGGGGGCGACAAAGAAAACCGCTTCGAAAAAGAAGAAGTCCACCGCCACCAAGCAGGCCGCTGCAAAGAAAGCTGCCGGCAAGAAAGTGAGCCCGAAGAAGACAAAGTCTGCCGCCTCCACCAAAGCTTCCAAGGTCCGCAAGGCCGTAAAAAAGAAGGCCGCGAAAAAGGCCGCAGGCGCGAAAAAGAAAGCTTCGCAGAAGCCTGGCAAAGCCAAGACAAAGCCCAAAAAGAAAGCCGCCGCCGCAAAATAGGCATCGTTTGGGACCACGGAGGATCGCCCCTGGCCCGAAAATCTGAGAAACCGGTGCATCCAAGGCCCGGGTTCAGGCGAATGGATTTCCGTACCCAAAGCACGGATTCCCATGACACTACTTTCTATCGCCCTGGCCCTGGTTCCCAACACGGCCCTCGACGCCCCCGCCCGGATGCAAGCCGCGGCCACGCTTCAGTTCGCCCTGGATGAAGCGGAGCAAGGCCCCTCGGCCCTGGACAACCTGGAGCAGGCCCTGGAACTTGCGGTGCGAAAATTGGGCTCCGATTCTGAGAATGCCGCCCGGCTCCAAAGCCTGGGCAAGGGCGCCCGTTTCGAGGGATTCCTGGCTGGCAACGATGGGTCCCCCTGGCTTCGAAAACAGCTCGAATCGGTCGTTTCCGACCTTCGCTTCGAACCCGTACTCGAGGCCGATGTCCCCGTGGGTTTCCCCGCCTGGACCCCGGTGGGCGAGATTCAAATCCAAGAATACCCCTCTTACAGATTGGCGCGAACGAACATCCAGCGCTCCGGTTCGAACGGTGCTTTTTGGAAACTGTTCGGCCATATCAAGAGCCAAGAGATCGCCATGACCGCTCCGGTGGAAACGAGCTACTCCAAGGATGAGAATCGCCTTGCCCAGACCAGCATGGCCTTCCTCTATGGGTCCCAGGACATCGGCCAAGCCACCGAAGAAGGCCGTGTCCAGGTGGTCGACATTCCCGCCCAGGTCATGCTCAGTGCGGGCATGCGCGGTTTTGACACGCGCAGCCGAGTCGCTCAAACCTGCGAGCAGCTCGACGCTTGGTTGCAAGCCAATCCCGACTGGGTCGCCACGGGCCCGCCCCGCACAATGGTCTACAACAGCCCCATGGTTTTCGGCAGTCGCCGTTTCTTCGAGGTTCAATATCCGGTGAAGCGAATCAAAAACACCCTCATCGATTTCGGGGAGGCCTCCGAGGCCGAACGCTGGCGGCCCGTGGATGATGCCGTCATGGGCGGCCGGTCCTCCAGCAGCATGGAACGATCCGTCCATGGATCCTGCGTTTTCGAGGGGAACCTCTCCACGGAGAACAACGGCGGCTTCGCGAGCATCCGACGAGCCGTCGAAGCGGGAACCCTCGAGGGAGCCCGGGCCATTCGCCTGCGGGTTCGAGGGGATGGGCAGACCTACCAGTTGCGCTTTCGAACCCAAGGTGGCTTCAACGCTCCGAGCTATCAGGCCGAGTTTGTGACCTTCGCGGGCGAATGGATCGAAGTGGAATTGGCCCTGGAAACCTTCGACCTGAAGTGGCGAGGCCGCCCCATCCGGGATGCGCAACCGCTGGAGCCCTCACGGATCCTGGGCATGGGACTACTAATCGCAAACACGCAAGTGGGG
>JARGOW010000209.1 GCA_029212955.1 Planctomycetota bacterium
GTCCGGGCCGGACTCGTGTGAGGGAGGTTCGGGTCGGAATCACTTCGATCGCTTTTCGAACGGGGCAAGCAAAGTCGTGAAAACAACGCCGCTGGCCCCGTTCGATAAGCGATGGAAGTTGTCCTGGCTCGGAGCCTTCGGTTTACGATACGCCTCGCATGGGCGAGTCCCTTGGCCCATGTGTTGCATCGTTTCTTCCCAAACACGCGAACTAGCCACAAAAAAAAGGACAAAGGGGGAAAGGCGCGCCCAGGGGCTGCTGAAAACCTTGATCGGTGCGCTTCCGCCCTTCTAGACTGCATGCGAAGGGTATGGGGAACTCGTAAGCCGTCTGTGGGGACAATGCTTGCGGGATGATTCGACCCGTCGCAAACAAGGAAACGTGTCCTGCAAAACGGACCGAATCTGTCACATGCAACGATCCTGGGAGTCTTGATGTTGAACCTCTTTAAGCCGATGGAATGGGCCTTTGGCCACTTCTCTGTCGACATGGGCATCGATTTGGGTACGGCCAACACCCTCGTGTGCGCACGCGGGCGTGGCATCGTGCTGAACGAGCCTAGCGTGGTCGCCGTGAAGAAGGGCACCAACGAGGTTTTGCTCGACGGCATGGCCGTGGGCAATACGGCCAAGGCCATGCTCGGTAAAACGCCGGGCTCCATCGAAGCCATCCGGCCCCTGAAGCACGGCGTAATCGCCGACTTCGACGTGACCGAAAAGATGCTTCGTTACTTCATCACGAAGGTGCACGAGGGTCGTTCCTGGATCAAACCCCAGGTTGTCATCGCGGTTCCCGTGGGCATCACCGCCGTGGAACGCCGCGCGGTGATCCACTCGGCGGAACGCGCTGGTGCACGCCGTGTGTATCTGATCGACGAGCCCATGGCCGCTGGTATCGGCTGCGATATGCCCGTCACCGAAGCCCGGGGTTCCCTGGTCGTGGACGTGGGCGGTGGTACCACCGAGATCGCCGTTCTCTCACTGGCGGGTGCCGTGGTTTCGACCTCCCTGCGCATCGCCGGCGATGAAATGGACGAAGCCATCGTGTCCCACCTGCGCCGCCACCACAACCTGCTCATCGGTGAGCAAACCGCCGAGCGCATCAAGCTCACCATCGGCTCCGCCTTCGATATGGACCAGGAGCTGTCCATGGAGGTCAAGGGCCGGGATTCCATCCAGGGCATGCCGCGCCGCACCACGATCACTTCGATCGAGATTCGTGAGGCCCTGGGTCACCCCGTGCGCCTGATCTGCGAGGCCATCCGTGGCATCCTGGAGGAAGCGCCCCCCGAAATTTCCGCTGACCTGTATGACTCTGGAATCACCCTGGTGGGTGGTGGAGCCCTGCTGCACGGACTGGGCGAGGCGATTTCCGACTACATCGGTGTGCCGGCGACCATGGCTTCCGATCCGCTCACCGCCGTGGCGCGCGGCACCGGAATCTTCCTCGACAAGCTGGACGTGTTCAGCAAGGTGCTCGCCACCGAAGAGGACGACCGCTAGGGCCTCCTAACCGGAGCCCGAAGCTCCGAGTGGAACACGGCCCGAGCCCCATGGCGGCTCGGGCCTTTTTCGTGGGGTTGGCCTCCGCGGGCAGCGCACAAAAAAAGGAGCCCGCTGCATGGCAGCGGGCTCCTCGATGGTTGTGCGTTGGGGATCAGTCCCGATACAGCAGGTGGCATTGCTTGCAGCTTGATGAGACCAGTCGATAGGCGTCCTCGGCCTGCATCCTCCAATCCACTCCTTTGGCCTCGAGGGCCGTTTGGTTGGTGAGAAGGCGTGCCAGGTCACCCGTGCCCTTCTGACCGTCCTTGATCCAGCCACGCACCTCGTCGGTGTCGGCGGGCAGGTCAGGTTGAACCAGGCATTGAGCAAAGATCTCGCTTAGTTTGAGGGCTTCCTGGGCGGGGACTATGTCAGGCTTTTCAGGATTGAGAGCCCATTTGCGCTTGCGGGCAAATTTGATTTCGTCCCAGCTGCGCGCCATGGGGACCATGGTGCCGCGGAAGCCATCGAAGGCATGGGCGGCGGGGAAGTCAAAGTCCAGTTTTGCGGTCTCCGAAGCGCCAGGGACTTTGTCCTTGGCGATGGTTTCGAGCAAGCCCTGGTACTTGAGGGAGGTGCCGCACCACTGGTGCATTTCGGCGATGGCTTGGTCGCGGGGGATGGCATCTAGGACCAGGCGGCCCACGGCTGCGGCGGCAGGACCACGGTGCTTGCCATGGAAGCAGTGGACAAAGAAGGGGCCTTCCAGCTCACGAAAGGTCTTGGCGATCTCCGCCATCGTGGGTCCATCGATCCCCGAGTATTGGATCGGAATGTGAACATAGCGCATGCCGTATTTGGCGGCGGTAGCGGCGTCCGGAACCTTGCCGTCCACGGAAAGCAGGGTTTTGATTCCCCTATCGGCCAGGGCTTTCAGGGCTTCAGGGTTTTCCGGTTCGCTGCCGCTCACCACATTGGAGCTCAGGTTCAGAATGTTGTGGACCCCGGGCAGGTCGGTGACGATGGCGGCCGGGAGTTCGTGGTGCTGGGCGATGTCCAGCACATCCGCACTGGCTGCCAGGGGGCGGGAAATCCCGTCCTCCATGGCTGCATGGGGAGGGGCGCCCTGGTCCACCTCGCATGCGCCCTGGGAGCAGGGGGATTGGCAGCTAAGGCTGAACGATAGTACGGCTAGGGCGGGGAGGAGAAGTTTGCGCACTGGGGGATCTATTTGGTTGGGAGCGAGGGGAGGTGGGTCCCCGGGTGATGCAAATTGTATGCCAGGGCAAGGCTCCCTAGAAGGCCCCCCATGGGCTTCCGCCCGTGGGGTGGGGGCGCATTGGGCGAATTGGGGATCAGGAGGGTTACCCATGGGTAACCCCGTACCAGATAGGTGCATCGGGGGGCTCGAATCGGCAGAATGGCTCCATGGGGAGACATCGCTTGGGGGGGATGCAAACCGTGGCGTGCCTGGCATTGGGAGCGCTTGCGATTTGGCCGGTCAAGCCCATCGACCGGGCGGTTGATTGGGTGGGGGCTCCGTCGCGCCCCATGCTTCGGTTGGGAGCTCCCCTTTGGGGGGTCGGTCATGTTCAAGCCGCGAGCTCGGGGCTGCAGGAGCAGTGGGCCTTGGAGCGCTTCGAAAGTGAAACCCTGGAAGAGTTGGTGCGGGTGCAGGCGGTTCCCCAATCCCTGCGACTCGAGAGCGGTATCGCATTGCACGCGGAAGCCGTGGGTCGTCCCAAGGGCCAGTTGGATTCGATCCTAGTGCGCGTTTGGCGAATCGGATTGGCTCAAGTGGGGCAACCTGTGACCACTGGAGATCACTTTGTGGGTCTTGTCACCAAGGTGGATGAGCGACGCGGTGAGCGCGGTTCCTTTGAGGATGTGACCGTGCAATTGATCACGGCAGGCAAATCGCGAATCGGAGCTTCGGTCTATGTGGAGGGAAGTGAAGGAGAAAACTCCACGTTTGTGGTGGGTGGGTTGCTCGCGCCCGAGGATTTCGATTTAGGCCGTTCGCGGCAGGTTCTCGCCGTGCATCACCCTTCGAGCCGACTGATCAATCAGGGGATCGTCCAGGTGACGGAGGCCGAGAGCGGAGGTCGCGACCAAGCGTGGTTGGCCAATGGATTTCTTTTGGGTCACTTGCACGGAGCCAAGGAACCCGATGAAACCACCCGCATGGAAATGTTGGGGGTCGTGCCTGAGGTGGACTTTGAAAGTGGTCTGTACCAGGTTCTGATTCATACGGGTTTGGAGGTGGACCCGGGTCTAGGTCAAGGTCCGGATGATCGCAAACGTGGTACATGGGTTCCCATTGTGCGCAGTCGTATGGTGGATGCGGCCCCGTGGCGTGAGGGGAGCAAGCTGCTCAGCGGTTATCTGGATGGTGTGCAGGAGCGAGCGGCGCTGTCGAGTGGGGTTCGCCTGGTGGGCAGGGTGACCCGCACGGGTCCCTTCACCTCGGATGTGGCCGGCCCCGGTGATTTGGGTTTCCACGTTCCGGTGATCGCGGTTTGGCAGGATGTGGGCCGGCCGGAACGCACCCACGTGCTGGGCCGCTTGGTGAGTTTGGGGCGTGATGGACAGGGCCGACTGCTCATGGATTGGCAGGCGAATTTGCCCCTGGACGGGGAGTCCTCGGAGCGTGCCCACCTGTACACGGGCTCGGGGGATCCCGGGGTTCCCCGCGGATTGTTGATCGGCGAGACCCATGTGCCTACCGGGCCCGGACCCCACGTGCTCGTGGTGGAGCCGCCTCCGGAAAGCGACGTGCTACAGAATCTATCCCTCTTTCAATTCGAAGGCCCGTCCAAGTTTGTGAGGCGCAGTCGATGAAGAACCCCCGCTGGATTTCCTGGGGCATGTTGGCTGTTTGGTCGACCTTGATCCTGACCTTGCAATTGGTGTTGGTGTACCGGGTCTATCCCGGGTCGGCGGCCAAGTACATTTGGATGCCCGACCTGACCATCGCACTGGCCGTGGCATTGGCGGTGCGCGTGCCGCGCTCGGAAGTGCTGCCCGTGGTCTTGGTGATGGCCATCGTGCGCATCGCTTTCTCCACGGATCCACCGGTGGCTATCTTGGCCGCTTTCCTGGCCGTTTCCCTCCTGGTGGGTGGCCTTCGATCCGGCATCGACGTGGCGGGGGTGGTTCCCCGGACCTTGCTCGCGTTTGTCTGCGCAGCGGGTATGTCGGTGTGGGGACACGTGGTTTTGCATGCCCGCAATCGGGGCTTTTCCTCGGGCAGTGACTTTTCCCAGCTGCTTTCGGATTCCATGCCTGCGGCCCTGATGACCTGCATCCTGGTGGCCATGTTCGGTGCATTTTTGGCCCATTTGCCCGGCCTGTCCCCCTTGTACAAGAGGCCGAAAATCTGATGTTACGACGCTTTGCCATTCCCATGGGGGTCGTACTCCTGTCCCTGCTGTTCCTCCTGACGCGTTTGCACGAGGTGAGCGTGGGCGAGCACGACATTTGGGCGCGCGAAGCCGCCAGCCTGGAGCGCAGCGCTCATCGGGTTCCGTACCGCCGTGGGCGGATCGAGGACCGCCACGGGCGTCCCTGGGTGACCGATCAGGTGAGTTACCAGATCGAGTTCGTGTGGCGGGATTTCCGGCGGGGTCACCCCCTGGGCAACATCGTGCAACTCATGTCGCTGACACTCATGCGTCCGGTGGATTTGCAGGAGGTCTCCGGGGGGGATGCGGCACTTTGGGCCGGGCATCTGGTGGCGCTCTCACCCGATCAGATTCGAAGTTTTGGCCGCGGGGGTGAATTGACGGTTGGCGGTGTGACGATTCCCGAACTACCGGAAAAGGGTCGGCGGGGGGCGCGCCGGGAGGAGCGCCGGCCGGCCCGGGCACAGGCCCTGCGTTACTACATCGAGCGGCTGATGATGGTCACGCGCAAGGAGTGGCAGGCCCTGCGGGACCTGCGCGACTCGGATCGTTCCGGGGAGTCCTATGCACAATTGGTGGCGGATCTGCGGCGCCGGGAGGGGGAAGCCCTAGGCTCCTCCGTGCAACGGGTGGAGCGCGAGCTTCGCGACCGCGTGGACCGTTCTATTTCGCACTTGGCGGAGTTGGGTGGGCTGGTCGATTGGTCCGCCTTGGAAGAGGCGGATTTGCCTTTGGCCCAAGGGGCCCTGGCGCGGGTGGTACAGGTCCTCGATCACGCCCGCGAACAATCGGAGAACAAGGCCGCTGACCGGCTGTTCCAAATCGCGGCTGGTTTTCCAGCGCGGCACCTGTCCAGGGACAATCTGAATCGCCTGGATTTGGGTTGGTTGAAGAAATGTTTGTACTGGGATGACTTCCGGCTGGAGTCCTGGCGTTCGAAGCGCGGTGGGCAATATGTCCAGGACGTGAATCGCCATGTGGCGGGGTATGTGTTCGCACGCATGCAGCTATCCCAAGGGGACCTGGCGGACAGGGTCTTGGACTCCTTGGCCCATGAGTTCGTGCATCCTGATGACCGGGCAGATCCGCGCAAGGCATTGGTGACGCCCTGGCGCTCGGCCGATCGATTGCGAACCCTGGGCGACCTCAACCAAATATTGGAGCACGGGGAGGAGAGTGATTCTCAAAGGGGATGGGTCTTGCCCTTCCAGATCGAGGAACTGCGCGACGCGGACCTCCAGGGAATGGATCTGTTGGTGACGAGCCTGCAGCAGGTGGGCATGGGCCCGGAACTTCTGAATGCATTCGATTACGAGGGGATCGAGGAATTGGCCAGTGGGTTGTTGGAGCTGCCCGGCACCGGTGCGGCACGTCGGACGGACTGGGGCCCGGGGGAATTGAAACCGATCAAATGTGTCTTGGTGGCTTGGAATCAACGTTTGGATGAAGAGGTGGGGCAGGTGCTGGGCGGACTTTCGCAGCCCGTGCTTTTCCATGAGGACCGGGTGCGTGCGGCCCTCGAGGATCGGGACCATGTGATCAAAGATATGAGCTCCAGGCCCTTGACGTTCACGGACAATCCAAGCGACGCATTGGTTCACCACGTGGAGCGCTACCACACGGACTAGGTGGGGCTCCAGGTGAACAGTGTGCGGTCCCGGGCGCGCGCTTCGGCGGCGCTGGTCGACAGCGAAGTGCCGGGTGGAGAGCCGCGGTTGCTGGCAGCCGAATGGATCGGAAAGGTGCGCTCTCCCAAGTTGGTGTCCCTGCTCGAGCGCGGCGGGGAGGAGGCCCAGGCCCGCGCGGTCTGGCGCAAGGTCCACCTGAACGAAGCCGATCGCAGCTTTTTGACCGAGGCGGCGGCGGGAAGCTACATGCCCAGTCAACAGGTAGGCGGTAGCGGGATCGAGGGGTACTTCGACGCGGAACTGGGTGGGCGGAATGGATTCCGTGAGGTGATCGGGCTTCAACAGAGCAGCGGGGTCAATGGGCGCAGGGCGCTTTA
>JARGOW010000210.1 GCA_029212955.1 Planctomycetota bacterium
GAGCAGGTTTTGGCCCAATGGAGCGGACTTGGCTATTACAGCAGGGCCCGGTCCCTCCACAGGGCGGCACAAGCTATCGTGGAGGAGCACAACGGGCAATTTCCTCCGGATCACGCCCAAGCCCTGGCCCTGCCCGGGGTGGGCGAATACACGGCTGGGGCGGTTTTATCCATCGCCTACGGGCTCCCCGAAGCCCTGGTGGACGGCAATGTGGAGCGCGTCTTCACCCGGGTTTTTGGTTTGCGTGCCGCGTCGGGATCCGCACCCCTGCGCAAGCACTCTTGGACCCTCGCTCGGCTTTGCATGGAGTCATCTGCACCTGGGGATTGGAACCAGGCGCTCATGGAGTTGGGAGCCACGGTCTGCACCCCTGGCCAGCCCCGTTGCGAGGAGTGTCCCTGGTCCCGGTCCTGCGTGGCAAAGGGCCGTGGCGAACAGGCCATGTATCCGAGCCCGAAACAAAGGAAGAAGACCGTTGACCTTCCAATCGAGGCTATTTGTGTCCAGGATAGCGGTAGGTTGCTGCTTTTGCAGCGACCCCCAAAGGGGTCCATGGCAGGGCTTTGGGAGCTTCCTACCTTGCAGCCGGCAACCTCCGGTGCCACCTCCATCTGGGCCGATCGTTGGCCCGACGGACTCGGGGCGAAGGGCCAGAGTCCGCTCATGCAGGCCAAACACGCGATCACGCACCACCGAATCGTGATGACCGTGCGCGCCGGCACCATGGCAAAGTCCGATCGGATCGGGGATTCCCGCCTCGCCTGGTTCGGCTGGGATGAGCTCGAGGACTTGGCCCTAACCGGTCTGACACGCAAGGCAGTGGCCCATTTGGCGCCATAGCCCACAGATATTAGGGACAACACAGGGGCGGCCCATGCTCAACCCCGGGGGCATGTTGTAGACTCCTCGCGATGAGCCCCTCCAACCAATCAGCTGCCGCCGGCGGACCCGGAAACACCGTCTCCCCTGGCATCACGCTCGTAGTGCCCGCCTACAACGAAGAGGGCGGAATCGAAGGGGTCGTGCGCCGCCTGAGCGCACTCACCTGGGATGAGCCCTTCGAGCTGCTCGTGGTCAATGACGGCTCCAGCGACCGAACCAGCGAAATTCTGACCGAACTGCAGGCCGAGTTCCCCGGTTTGCACGTGATCAATCACGGCATGAACCGGGGTTACGGCGCTTCGCTGCAAACGGGGTTCAAGGCCGCCGAGCACGATGTGATCGTGATCACAGACGCGGACGGAACCTATCCGGAAGACCGCATCCAGGAGCTGGTCCAACACGTGCGCGACGGGGCGGACATGGCCGTGGGCGCGCGCACCGGTGCCGACGTGAACATTCCCTTGATCCGTAAACCCGCCAAGGCGGCCCTGCGCAAGTTGGCCTCCTACCTGGCAGGTACCCGCATTCCCGATTTGAACTCGGGCCTGCGCGCCATGCGAAAGGACCTTGTGATGGCGTATTTGCCGATCCTGCCCAGCGGATTCAGTTTTACAACCACGATCTCCCTGGCGTCCCTTACCAATGGGCATCGGGTGGATTATGTAAGTATCGATTACGCAGCGCGCTCCGGCCGTTCCAAGATCCGACCCATCCGGGATACACTGGGTTTTGTCGCGCTGATCGTGCGAACCGTTCTCTACTTCAACCCGCTCAAGGTGTTCTACCCCGTTGCCGGGTTCCTGATGCTGCTCGTCATGGGCTCCGTCTACTTTGACATGTGGGTCGTGGAATCCGCACCCAACCTGAGCGACAAAACGGTTCTGCTGTTTGTCGCGTTCGTCCAAATCCTGTCCCTAGGCATGATTGCGGACCTGATCGATAAGAAATCGAGGCTCTAGTCCAGAAACGCCATGAAATCCCTGATCCTTGCCTTCGGGCTTAGTTTGTTTCTCGCCGTACCCCAGGACCTGGGGGACAACCTCAAGGATATGAAGCGTCTGCGGGATGATACCCCCGAAGACGTTTTGCAGGAGGTGGCCGAGGATGGCTCCAAGGAAGCACTCGATGGTTTGATCGAGTTTTATCCGACGCTGGCCACGATCTACACTCGGATCCAGGTGTTGTCCGCCATCTCAAACTACGACGGTTTGGAAGGACACGCCGCCGTGGCTGCCGAGTTCCTTGCCAACGCGATCGGCCAAACCGAGGACCCGGAAATCCGGGACGCCGCCCTGGCTGCGCTCAGCCAATGCGCGATTTCCGGACCCCACTACCTGCGGGTTTTGGTGGAAAAGCCCCTGCCTTCCAACGTGCGCGAGCGCGCCCTTGAGCTGTACATCGAATCGGACGGTGGCACGGACATGGAATTCCTGAAGGGAATCTATTTGCTGCCGAGCATGGTCAAGGACGGAAGTGCCAAGGCCAAAAAGCCCACGAAGAAAAAGAAGAAGTCCAAGAAGGGCTCTGATTCTGAAATGGAAAAGGGCACCGTGCTGACCAATAGCACCGTCATGCGCGACATGGCGCTCAAGGCCTTCGGCCCGCGTGCGGACGTGAAGGAGCTCGAAGGCTACTTCGAGAAAGAAAGGAAGGTTCAAAAGAACAAGAGCTCTCGCCTCATCGCAACGATGCTCAAAGTGTTGGCAGCCAAGAACGCGCCCAACATCGACAAACTGGCCGAGGACGAGCTGAATCGAATCACCAATAACGGGGAAATTCGCTCCGCCGCCGCGGAGATCTTGGCCAAGAATCAGGGCATCAAGATGCTCCCGGTTTTCGTGGAGATTGCGAAGTCCAAGGCAACGACCCCCGTCTCTCTCAACTGGACCATGGCTCGCTTGTTGCGCGACATGGATGCTGAGCAGGTGACCGAGGAACTTGTGGGACGTCTCGGCAAGGCGAAAAAGAACGAGCGCATCTTTATTCTGGACGCCATGCCCGTGCCCTGCGAGGACGGAGTGGTCAAGAAGGCGACCAAGGGCCTCAAGTCCAAGCTGCCAGTCGAACGCATCGCGACGATCCGTTTCTTGGCCCGCGCCGGGGGCGAGAAGACCGTCAAGAACTTCGAGAAGAACCTGAAGAAGGAAAAGGATCCCGCCGTGGTCGGGGCGTATCTCGAAGGGCTTGGTGAGCTCTACAAGAAGAACGACGAATGGATCGGTCGCCTGCACGAATGGAGCGAAACGGGGAAGCCCGCCATCAAAACCGCCGCCAGCATGGAGATCATGCGCATGGGACGCGAAGAGGACCTGGATCGCATCATCGCGTGGTTGGACGACGAGTCCTGGTCCATGCGCCAAGCTGCGCTGGTGGCCTTGGAGGGCATGGATGACAACGAAGTTCTACAGCCCATCATCAAGCGCATGTCCAAGGAAACGGGTCGATTGGCCTACGAGTTCGGGGAAACGCTGTTCCGTTTGACGGGCAAGAACTACGGCATGAACTTCAAAACCTGGCAGGCTTGGTATGACCAGGAAGGCGAGGATGTGGACCTGTTGTCCAAGGGCGAGCTACGCGAAGCGATTCGCGGTCGCGCACTCAAAGCTCAAAAGGAACGTTCCCGGCCGGCCCGCTTCTTTGGCATGGAAATTCGCTCCGCGCGGGTGATTTTCATCGTCGATGTGTCCGGCTCCATGGATTGGGAGCTGAAAGGCAAGTACGTGGGCGAGCGAGGCGAAATTCGTATGGATCGCGCCAAGGAAGAGCTTGTCGCAGCTATCGATGGCCTGAAAAAAGGCACGCGCTTCGACATTGTCGCCTTTAGTGGCGGTGTGGATAACTGGGCCGCCGAACCCCTTGCGGGTTCCCAGGAGCCCAATCACGATGAAGCCAAGGAATGGGTCAAGGCCCTGGGTGCAGGCGGCGGAACCAACCTGTACGGTTCCCTTGAGAAGGCCTTCGAGGATCCGGACGTGGATACCATCGTGGTGCTCTCTGACGGCGAACCCTCCGTTGGAGACATCATCGATCCGGGGTCTATCCGGGAAGCGGTCCAAGCCATGAACACCAACCGCAACGTGCGCATTCACACCATTGCATTGGGTGGAACGCTCCAGATTCTGGAGTGGCTCGCCGAGGACTCGGGCGGCCGATTCATCCAAATCGAATAGGGCTCTACCTTGGATTCCTAAGCCAACGCGGGCGCCTTTCACCCTGGCGGGAAGGGCGCCCGCGTTGCTTTATAGGAGCTGTTTCAAAGACGACCCATACGCCCCGGGACGCTTAGGAATCACGCACAAGGGCGGTTTACAGGGGGCCGCAATCCTGAAAATGGAAGCGTTGCGTCGAGAGTTCGCCACGTTGTGGTCAAGTAATGCGGAAGGTGGACCGATGTTGGCATTGGCGACTGTTCAGGCATTCGACCTTTACCCCGCCACGACATCACTACGGCGCGACCCTTCGCTACTTTCAGCGGTGGTCGCGCCGTTCTCGATCCCCGCAAAATGCCCCCGAATCATCCTGCAACCGCGGTTTCCAACGAAATCGCCATGGGCTGCGGATAGACTTCACCCCTTGAAGAACCTGCGTTCCGTCCTCTCTTCGCTTGCGATCACCGCGTTGTTGGTGTGGGCATTGCTGTATTGGAGCGGGGTTGGCCTAGCCCAGGTTTTGAAGGCACTGGGCGATGTTCCCGGAAAGGTGTATTGGGCGGCCTTGGCGGTGCAGTTGTGTATCTACCCGCTGCGAGCGGCCCGTTTTCGCGCCCTGTTGCGCAACGCGGCATGGGAAAAGGAACACCGGGTGCCGACC
Source organism: Planctomycetota bacterium (assembly GCA_029212955.1). Classification (GTDB taxonomy): domain Bacteria; phylum Planctomycetota; class UBA1135; order UBA1135; genus NORP259. Next base: position 4,693 of record JARGOW010000210.1, read on the forward strand.
CTGGGTCTCCTGCTGCCGATCACCCTGGCCCATTCCTTGATGGCTTATGTGCTGCCTGCAAAGGTGGGTGAAGCATCGCTAGTCCTGTACTTGCGCCGGGGGCTACAAGTGCCCGCGGCCCGTGGCTTGGCTGTTCTCTTTGTGGCGCGATTGCTCGATTTGGTCTGCGTCACCGCCTTCCTAGCCGTGGCTTGCTTGGTTGTGGGTGGCTTGGAACTCTGCCCGGATCCTGGCCGGATTCTGGTACTGGGAGCGGCGTTGTTGCCCCTGGCTTTCCTCATGGCCGCCGGACTCATCAAGGGAGCTTGGTTTGTGGAGCGATTGCAATCCCTTCTGGGGCCTCTGACCCGGCGCGGCGGACGGCTGGGGTCATTCTGCACCAAGGTACTTCAGCGTTTGGGGGAGGCGCTGGGTGAGGTTTCGAATGCTGCCATGCTGCGCGCCGCCCTTTGGAGTCCACCGATCTGGTTGGGCGTGTTTCTCTTTTACGCGATCCTGGCCCAGGGCTTCGGACTTCAGGATTTGGGCTTTGCGCAATCGGTGTTTGGAGCGGGATTGGCGGTTCTATTTGGCCTCTTGCCCATCAGTGCCTTCGCAGGCTTTGGTTCCCAGGATGCGGGTTGGGTGGTTGGTTTCACCGCCATGGGGGCGGTTCGCGAAGTTGCCATGGAGAGCGGATTGGCGATCCACTTGCTCTACGCCTTGCACATTGTTGTGCTTGGCTTGATCGGACACGCCTGGGCCCTGCGTCAGTCGGCAGGTTTCGAGCCCTTGGATCAGGCGCCGGAAGACCGGGATTCGTGATCGAGCACGATGGCGTCGGCCACTAGCTTGCCGACCTCGCGACAGCCTTTGGGCGTCAGGTGCAATTCGTCGTAGAAGGTGTCGAAATCCAAATCCAGGTGGGGGAGCAATTCGACCTGCGCTGTACCCAGCTCGTCGGCCACTTCATGGGTGACGCGGTCCATGCCGCGTAAGAAGCTACGTGTGGCGGCGTAGGAGAAGTACTCCTGGACCTGCCCTTCCGAGGCTTTGCCCATTCCGAAGTTCCAAAGGTACTTCTGTTCGTCCGCATTCAGTTCCCGGTCGACCCAGGGGGTGTGTACGACCAGCACGCGCTTCGCTTTCTTGCGCGCAATGGTGATCAGGCGCGTAAGATTCTCGCGGTAGACGTCGAGCATGGGGCTGGCGTCGGGCATCACATCCAGAACCTTGCCTGCGGCCCGGTTGTCCCGGTTCTTTTGCACTGATTTGCCCACGCGCTGGCGGTGTTCCACGGGCTTTTTCCAACGGCGGTAGCCTGCGGAAGCCAGTCGCCGGAAGGCGCTAGAGAGCGGATTCCACGAGAAAGGGCCCAGCGGATGGGCGCGGAAAATGGCGTGGGCGTCCATTTCCTTGGGCGTGTAATCGGCTGGACCGCCCTGTTCCGTCCAGGCCACCACATCGCTCGAACCCACCATCATGAAGATCAAATCCACGGACTCGTAGTGGCGCAGCGCACCGTCCAGCATGGTGCAAAGAGGCCCGCAGGCCATGAGCGAACGGCCGATGTTTCCCACGTGGGCGCGGTCCACGCCCAGGGCCTTCAGGGCCTCGGGCTGGTTGAGCTGGAGCTGGACTTGGTGGGGCCATTCCGCCTTTTGGTCGAGCATGTAGCACTCCACGGCGCTGCCACCCATGGCGATGGCGTGGAATGCATTTTCCGAAGCAGAGGGCGGCTCTGCTCCGCGCTCTCCGATGGAGTTGACCTCGAAATGGGTGACCGGTTCCAGTTGGGGCAGGGCCGACATTTCCAGCTCTAGGCGCGTGCGAGCGTGGGGTTGCCAGGCAAAGTAGCGCCCGCAGGTTTTCATATACAAGCGCGAGCAGGCCTCGGTCAAAATCCAGCCTAAGAGGCCGGCGGCCATGAAATACAGAACCCACATCATGATCTGCGCGCCTCAAGTTTTTGCCGGATGAGCCCTAACGGGTCGGTGAGCTGATCGTTCCTGTAGACGTAGAAGAGCTGGCAGAGCACGAAAATAGCCGAGTAAGCCACGCCCGCGGATAGCACGATCCACCAGGTGGGATTGTCGATCCAGGTGCGAAGGACCAGGAGAAAGGCGATGGCGGGTACGGCTCCGAATATCGACCGTTGCACCACGTACTTCAGGTATTCGTCCAGGGAGATTTCCAGGTGCTTGCAGGTCAGCC
>JARGOW010000211.1 GCA_029212955.1 Planctomycetota bacterium
GCGATTGTTTTTTCCTGGGCCAAGGGGGGCAAGGATTTCGGCGTGTTCCAGGATTCGGAGGGCCTTGATGCCGGCGGGCCTGGAGCACTCCAGGAGTTCGATTGCCCCGTTGGTATTGATGATAGGGTGATCGGGCAAGAGTTCAAATAGACGCAGGCTGAGGACGGTTGCATCGGGTCTTGCTTGGAGTGTTTTTCGGCAGTCGGAAACGACGCCATGGAGTTTTTTTGAGGTGTCCGCAGCGCCGAGAGCCGTTTCGGAAACTCCTTCCAGGAAGAAGGTCAACCAGCCTTCCCAATCGCCTTGCGTGCGCACGGCATGCAATCTGCGGTAATACTCATCCCGGTGGGTTTTCAGGTAAAGACTGATGTACAGGAGTGGCTTGGACAAAAGATCCCATTCGCGCAGGAGCAATGCGATGAGGAGGCGTCCCAGACGCCCGTTGCCATCCAGGTAGGGATGTAGGGTTTCGAACTGCACGTGCAAGAGACCGATCCGGATCAAGGGGTGCAGGTCGCTGGGATCGTGGATCGCTTTTTCGAAGTCACCCAAGAGTTCGGGCAAGCGGTGGGGCGGGGCTGGTACGAAGGCCGCGTTGCCGGGGCGTGTGCCACCCAGCCAATTTTGTGTGTGGCGTACCTGGCCAGGTTGCTTGGAGGACCCACGCGCGGAGTTCAGCAGCTTTTTGTGGATCTGGGATAGGAGGCGCATGCTGATGGGCCGTCCGCCTTGCTGTTCGATCTCCGTCAAGCCATGGGCCAGGGCTTCCAGGTACGCGCAAACCTCCTGAAGGTCATGGTCCTCAGGATCTCCTTCCTGGGCCTCCGATTCGAGCAGGTCCATCAAGGTAGATTGCGTGCCTTCGATTTGGGATGAGAGCACCGCCTCCTTGCGCACGAAGGCGTAGAGGAACCAATCGATGGACGGGACCATGCTGCCTGCAAGATCCAGGAATCGTAACGCTTCCAGGGCTTTTGCTAGGGGCGCCTCCAGGTCGGCGAGGTTGAGGGCCGGGTCGCTGGGCGGGAGACCATTGGGGATAAAGGCCCGGGTTTCCTCTCCCGCCACAGTTGAGGTCTCGTAGAAGCCTGTTTTTCGGGTCTTGGGGGTCTTCAGGTTGTTCGGAATTCGGCTCTGACTATAACCAATCGGTTATTTGACGCTCCTGGATATAATCGACCGTTTATCCGTCTCTTTGGTTGATAAACGATCGTTTATTTTACTGGGTCGTGGGGGAGGGGCTATTTGCGGGGCTCGGGAGGGTCTTGAGCCCACCGAGGCCTGGGTTTTGGGACCCACATAGGCATAGCCCGGACAACAATTCTTGAGCGCAATCACCTGGTGCACCCTTGGGCTTCGGTACCCAGGGGCGCCCGAGGGTCCATTGGCAGCTGCGATTCGTTTTCGCCGGGTGAACCAAAGTGAAAGCACGCGCGTTGTTTGGAATGCAAAGCAGCTCAAGGATCTTGTGCAACCCACCACATTTGTGGAGCGGGGAAGAGATGCGTGTAGATCCAGGTTGTTCCGGTAGAAGTAAACTCAGAACCCAACACCCTCCCATGCTTTTATCCACCGCCTTCCATCTCTTTCTTCCACTTGCCATGAATGCGCCTCTCCTGCCTAACTCACAGGGGAAGATGGCACCGCAGAGCGTCAGCACACTTACTTTGGTTGCCCCTGAGAGGTCCCCAGTCGTTTGGGCGGCTTCGGAGTGGTCCCGTTTGTATGAGTGCAAAGCGGGAAGCCAAACAAGAGAGCCAGGGATCAAGAACTTTGTTGCCTACGGGTCCAATATCTATATCGAGGTCGAGAACGACCAGGGAAGTACCTTCACCTGCAAGCCATTTGGAAGCGGTTACGTTCCGGTGCGGTTTGACCTGAACGGCACGCATGGACAGCAGACTTTGCAGGTTCGACTGCATGGTGATCAGGTCATTGACCTGCGGGCCTACAATCGCTGCGAAAAAGTTTACCAGGAGTTCATTCCGGCCTTTCCTAAGCCGGGCAAGTACCTAGTGACCGCAGCGATTCGAACCGGGGGTGGCACTTTGCGAAGCGAGCCCATCAAGGTATGGGTCGAGAAATGCCCAGTTGATTCAAAGCTTGCACTTGCAGCGCTGAAGAAGCTCGCCAAAAGCGGCCTGCTGGTTGGTTTGAACCACCACAGCTATGAGCCGGACAGGGGTGACTACTCCGATAGACTGGAAGCCTTCATTTCCGCACATTGGGGAACCCTATATGGAATGCAGATGCGCGCCAAGCTGGCGGGTGAACGCCTTCGGAAGTACAACCCAACTCTCGACGCCGCCATTCGCGCCCATGGCATTGTCTTGAATGATCGGGGGGGCTTGGATGGTGTTGAACGACTCTTGGCCGGGGGGCTTTCCGATCGGAGCCGATTGAGTCAATACGAAAAAAAACTCAGTGCAAGCCTAGCCGAGAAGAGGAAGCTTCCGGTGAAAAGCAAAGCACAACAGAGGATACGTAAGGAAGTGCCCAAGAGGAGTCCGCCCCGCTCAGTCCAGCAGGCCGTGTTCTTCTTCCGCGCTGATGCCGGCGGCGGGGTCGTCGAAGGATTTGCCCAGGTAGACCTCGCGGACCTTGGGGTCGGAGATGAGTTCTTCGGCGTTGCCCTCGCGGAGGATTTGGCCCTGGTGGATGATGTAGGCGCGGTCGGTGATTTGCAGGGTTTCGCGCACGCTGTGGTCGGTGATGAGCACGCCGAGGCCCTGTTCGCGCAGGCGGGCGATGAGGCCTTGGATCTCTTCCACGTTGATGGGGTCCACACCGGCGAAGGGTTCGTCGAGCAGCAGGATTTTGGGCTGGGTGGCCAGGGCGCGGGCTAGCTCCAGGCGGCGGCGTTCGCCACCGGACAGGGTGTCGGCGCGGCTCTTGCCCAGGTGCGAGAGTTCCAAGTCCTCCAGTAGGCGCGAGGCCTCGGCTTCCCGGGTCTTACGGTTGTAGGGCATGGCCTCGAGTACGGCGATCAGGTTGTCGCGCACGGTCATTTGGCGGAAGGCGCTGGTGTCTTGGGGCAGATAACCCATGCCAAGGCGAGCGCGCTTGAACATGGGCAGCTTGGTGCACTCTTTGCCCTCGATGGTAACCGTGCCCGCGTCGGGGGTGATCAAACCCACCGCCATGCGGAAGCTGGTGGTCTTACCGGCGCCATTGGGTCCGAGCAGGCCCACGATCTCGCCGGTCTCCACGCCCAGGCTCACGCCGTCGACCACGCGTCGGCCCTTGTAGGCTTTGATCAGGCCGTTGACCTGGAGGAAACGCTCGGAGTTGGATTCGGTGCCCATGGACCCAGCCTAACGAACGGAATTGGAACCCGGTACTGTTTCCCTCGCTTCGCAAGGCCCAGGTTGTCGCATTCCTACGGTCGCATGGGCGCCGATTTGATTGGGATGGGGGGTGGGCGGCGCTGGTGGGAGAGCATCGCATTGCAAAGGAATCGGGGCGCCGCATGGCGCCCCGATTCCTTGACCCAGAGAACCCCCTGGAAATGGTGCGACCTCGTGTTAACGCACCCAACGGAGGCGATAGGTATCCAGTGAGGGCACGATAGGCCAAACCACGAGCACGGCCCGACCGCGGATGAGCTCCCGTGGGACGAAGGAGGACTGCAGGGGGGTAAGTATCTCTGCGGCGGTCTGGCGGAACACGTTGCGCTCACCGAGTTTGTCGTGGAAGAACATTTGGGCGCCGCCGATCGCGCCGGGAACGGTCTTGGGGTTTTCACTGCCCCGACCATTGCCTTCGACAATGGACTGGCTGCCGTCTTCGTCGGTGACCTGGTAGCGGGCTAGGGACCAATCGCGGCTGTCCGAGGAGTCCTGGGTGTTGTCCCCGAGCATCACGTAGTGACCTTCGGGAATGTGCCATTGGTTGTACTTCTGATCCGACGTGTAGTAGATGTCGCGAGAAACGCGCACGTCATGGAACTCCGCACCGCCCTCTACCGTGCGTAGATTGATTCCCGAGTTGGTCAGCTCTCGTTGGTGGATCGCTTGGATAGGCGCGTCGATGACCACGTCCCCGTCCACCATGAGCCGCACCCGGTCATCGATGTTTTGCACCTGAATGTCGTAGCAAGAGCCAGCTTTCAGGGTGAGGTTTTCGGCTCCGGAAACCGGGTCGACCTTGTCCCTTCCGGAGCCCATGGCGATGGTCAATACCGGGGGAGTGTCCGTGCCTGCGGCGGGGCCGGGGATGGAGAACTTGTAGCGGCGTGGGCCTTCACGGAACTCAAATTCCACGGCGCGGCAGTCCGCGGAGGGGCAGACTTCGGTTTCAAGTCGAAGGTCGCCCACGTCGTTGATGGCCTTGTTCTTTTTGCCGCGTTCCGCCAGGGGACCGAGTTTGCCGGGGTAGCCGTCCCCGTAATGATCCTTCACCGTGGAGTGGGTTCGGGGGAAGCTCGCTTGGCCGCCGGCGGTGGCGATCAGGTCCGTACCCCGGGCGGTCCAGCCCTTGGAGGGGAGGTGCCATTGCCCCTCCGATTGAAGGTCCTTGAGCATGGACTCCAACAGATTGTCGGAGCGTTGCGGGATGGCCCAGCCGATCTCGGCCTGGCGCACGAGCACGTCTCCACCCTGGATCATCACCTCTTCCCCGGGCATTCCCCAGAGTCGTTTGATGAAGTTCTTGCTCTTGTCGAGCGGGTACTTGAACACAACCACTTCCCAGCGCTCGGGGTCGCGAACGTGATAGGAAAACTTGTCCACCAGCACGCGGTCGAAGACATCCGTTCCCTCCGGGCTGTCGAATCCCATGAGCGTGGGCTGCATGGAGCCGGTGGGGATCTTGTAGGCCTCCAGGATGAAGTACTTGAACAACACGATGATCACGATGGAGATCGTGATGGCCTCGATGTTGTCCCGCCACGGGTGTGCGGACTTGGTCTTTTCCTTTTTTGCGGCCATGTGCGTTGATTACTTGTCGTCGCCGCCGAGGACGGCCAGGAATGCTTTCTGGGGGATTTCCACGTTGCCCACCTGGCGCATGCGGCGCTTGCCGGCTTTCTGCTTTTCAAGCAGCTTGCGCTTACGGCTGATGTCACCGCCGTAACACTTGGCGGTCACGTCCTTGCGTAGGGCAGCGATGTTTTCACGGGCCAAAATTTTCGAGCCGATGGCGGCTTGTAGGCGCACTTCAAACATGTGCCGGGGGATTTCCTTGCGCAGTTTTTTGATCACGGCGCGGCCGCGCATGTCGGCGCGGGTGTGGTGCACGATAGAGGACAGGGCGTCCACGTCGTCGCCGTTCACCATGATGCTGAGCTTGACGAGTTTGTCGGCTTTGTAGCCGGTGACCTCGTAGTTCAGCGTTCCGAATCCGCGGGTGGCCGACTTCAGCTTGTCGTAGAAGTCGTACATGATCTCGGCCAATGGAATGTCATAGACCAGTTGCACGCGGCTCTGGGACAGGTGTTCCTGGCGGATAAAGATACCCCGGTGGTCCGTGGAAATCTGCATGACCGGGCCGATGTACTCGGTGGGCATGAGCATGGAAACGCGGGCGATGGGCTCGCGCAGTTCCTCGAACTTGTCCGGGTTGGGTAGGGCGCCGGGGGAATGAACCCAACTCTCGGTGCCGTCGTGGTTGAGCAGCTGGTAGGTCACCGAAGGCGCGGTCTGGATCATGTCCATATCGAACTCGCGCTCCAGGCGCTGTTCGATGATCTCCATGTGCAGGAGGCCTAGGAAACCACAGCGATAGCCGAAGCCGAGCGCGTCGGAGGTGACGGCGTCAAAGGTCAAGGACGAATCCGTCAGCGACAGAGACTCGAGCGCATCGCGCATGTGCTCGTAGTCGCCAGGGCTGGTCGGATAGAAATCCGCGAACACCATGTGCTGGGGTTCCTTGTAGCCGGGTAGGGGATCGCCTTCGCTGGTGTTGGCCAGGGTCATCGTGTCGCCCACGCGCACATCGCCCAGGGTCTTGATGTTTGAGATGAAGTAACCCACTTCGCCCACGCCCAAGGTGTCGCAGGGCACGAGCTTGGGCATGAAGCGTCCGATCTCGAGGGCGTCGAAGTGGATCTTCGTGGTGGCGCTCATAAAGCGCACTTTATCCTTCTTGCTCAACTGCCCGTCCACGATTCGCACGTAGACGATGACGCCGCGGTAATCGTCGTAGACGGCGTCGAAGACCAGGGCGCGCAGGGGAGCATCCGCGTCGCCGGTGGGCGGGGGAACCTCGCGCACGATTTGGTCGAGCACTTCCTTGACGCCCTTGCCGGTTTTGGCCGAGACGTGCAGGGCGTCGGTGGCTTCGATGGCGAAACTGGTTTCGATTTCTTCGGCGACCTCATCGGGGCGCGAGTGGGCCAGGTCCACCTTGTTGAGCACCGGCATGATGTGCAGGTCCGCTTCGAGGGCCAGGTAGGCATTGGCGACGGTTTGTGCTTCGACGCCCTGGGCAGCATCGACCAGGAGCACGGCGCCTTCGCAGGCCTGCATGGACTTTTCGACCTCGTAGTTGAAGTCCACGTGCCCCGGCGTGTCGATCAGGTTGAGTTCGTAGGTGTTCCCCTCGTACTCGTGGTGAATCGTGACCGAGCGCGCCTTGATGGTGATGCCGCGCTCGAGCTCCATGTCATCCAGGAGCTGGGCTTGCATGTCCCGCTTTTTTACGGTGCCTGTGATCTCGAGCATGCGATCGGCCAGGGTCGACTTTCCGTGGTCGATGTGGGCGATGATGGAGAAGTTACGAATGTACTTGGGTTCCACGGTTGGCTTTGGAGTCTAGCTTGGGGCGCTGCGCCGCAAGGGCGAGGGCCGGGGGTTCAACGTTCGGATGTAGGTGCGATTCCCAGGTGTGCGGGGAGAAGCTTGGCGAGTTCGCGACGGGCGCGGCCCCGGTGGC
>JARGOW010000212.1 GCA_029212955.1 Planctomycetota bacterium
CGTGGGCCCCGAAGGCACCCATCGCCACGGCCAAGGCTCCTAGCAGGGCCCCAACAAGCATCCAATTCACTTTCATGGCGCCACCCTACGGTCCTCCCTAGCCCTGGGCAGGGGAATTGCCCGGAGAATCTGCCTCCATCCGGGATAACCAGATCGAGAAAGCAATTTGACCATCAAGAAAGCGCGTACGCCTCCGGTCCAGCTATCCGCTATGTCGATGGAAGACCCAATCGAGGTCTTTCTCTGCCGTGTGCCCCGGCAGTTAGCGCCCGCCTCGACCCAGCGCCTCCATCCAATGAAAAAACGCCTCCCCCTAGTCCTCTGCACCGGTCTCATCCTGGCACTCAGCGCCGTGGTGATTCCCACCAAACAAAATCCGTATAGCTCTAGGGACAAAACTCGCGCCGTGAGTGATGTCCCTCGCCTTTATGGCATCTATGGGGAGGACCTGGGTGAGGAAGGCTTCTGAACCCTCGGCGGAACGCCCAGTTCCATCCGCAATGGGGTCAACTCCATCAAGCCGGTCTCCCAGGGAATCTACAAGGTGACCCTGGCGTCCACCGGCACGGACTGGGAAGAGGAATTCCTCATCGGCCTTCCCGAAGGCCAGGTTCGCCGCGCCCCCATGCTCGTCCTTTTCCATGGCTATGGGGAAACCCCCGAGCAGTTGCTCGACAACACCGACTACTTTGCCAAAGCGCGCAATCGCGGTTGGTACGTGGTCGCCCCCCTGGGAGCCCACAAGTACAACTTCGGCATCGAATACGCGCAGCGCAACATCGAGCAGGCACTGAACTGGGTGGCTTCGGTGCTGCCGATCGATGTGGAGAGGCTGTACGGCATTGGATTCTCGATGGGCGGTGGCGCCGCGACCTCCTATGCAGCCCGTCATCAAGACCGCTACTCCGGTCGCCTTGCCGCTGTCGTCAACCATACGGGAACGACCTCCCTGACCCACGGCTACGCGCTATCCTCCGACACGACCCTGTTCGACAGCGAGATGATGTTCGGTGGCAGCCCAGATACCTACGCATTCGACTACCTGCGCGCTTCAACTTTCGATTTGGACCCGGTCACGGGCACGATCGACCAGGAAACCGACATGGTCCGCAACCTGGCCTCCACTCCCATTCGTACATTCGCGGCCCTCTCAGATCCGGTGGCTTACCTGGTCACCCAATGCGACCAGTTTGACAGCCAACTGGCCCTACGTGGGGGCGCGGGTGATTCCCTGCGCAGCGCGGACACCGTGCATGATTGGAACACTATGGACGAGGACGACACCTTGGATTGGCTCTCCCAGTACAAGCTGGGCATGCCTGCGCCCTTCCAGAACCACGAGATTCTGGCGGACCGGCCCGGTCGCTGGCACGGCTTCTCCATCCTGACCAGGGACGAAGAGCAGTTCGCCCCTTTCCTGTACCACGTGGATCCGCGCTCCAACCGACTCTATGTTCTGGGTGCCAAGAACATGCGCAGCATTTCGGTGAACCCCACTTTGATCGGTTTGAACCCGGATAGGGCCATGGAATTCGTTTTTGGATCCTCAGATATCGAAGGCACCACTTTGATCCTCCGCGGAATTACCCATTCGCCCATCGACGTGGAGCGCAACGAAAGGGGTGCCACGCAATGGATGTACCAACCCAGCCTGGGCCGGGTTCTGCTTGCCGAGCCCTCGACTGTCGGTGTTTCGAGCTGGCGCATCCACTTCTAAAGTTGGGGCTCGCCCCCATCGGATTCCGTGGCCCCTTCCGGGGCCACTTTCCGTTATGGGTTCAGGCTACTCCCGGGTGTTCCAGGCACAAGCTAGGCAATTCCCCGGGATCATCCCCGTAGGGCTGATCGGATCCAGGCTGACTTGGATGGGATCCGCCGATTCACGGCGTTCGGGCTCTGCGGCCTAGGATTGGAGCCCTATGCCGGGGAAGGCTCTCGCAACCCGTCCCCGTCCGCTTCCGCCAGGGCCGCGCGGCGGCTGGCCTCAAGGACTTTCCCGCGGGGGCTCCAAAGGCAAACCAAATTACGCAGCACCACGGCCGCGTCGGGTTGCGCCGCGCCTTGGGCAACCAGTCCGCCGTCGAACAGGCTGGAATGATGCTGTTGCACGTCCAAGGGCTCCGCCAGCTCCGGGTGGGCTTCCAATTCGATGAGCGCCCCGTGGCCGCTGTCATCAAAGGCCAGAAAGCCCCCAGCTTGATTTCCGAGCACATGCATGAGGTGCTTGCCGCTCGAGAAAAGGCTGCTGTTCTTCCACTCTCCCGCCAGCATCCCCCCCAGGTTCAACTCGCACAGGCCGTCCTTGCTCTTGGCCGACACCTGAAGGCGAACGTCCTCATCTACAGCATGGATGCGCGCCGGGTTTGGATGCCCGGGCAACAGCAAGCCTGCGGCCCGCCCCAGCCCGCTCACTTGTAAAGCACCTCGCGCCGCACACCCTTGTCATCCCACTCCGCAGGGATCAGGTGCGTGCACATCTCCATGGAAAGCCCCAAGGGGCCAGGCACAAGGCGCGGCCGCAAGCGCTCCAACCGCATCCAATCCACCGCTCCGATTGCAGCTCCATGCAGAATCTTGGGCCGCAGCGGGGCTGGCACGAGGCGTCGTGCGGCCGCTGGGTCGATTCTCCAGGTGAATAGGGCGCGCCGGGGGCAGCGCCCACGAAGGGGCGGGCTGTGCATGTGGATGCCCCCAGTCTACCGGTGGTCATGGCGAGCGTTCGCCACCAATTCACAAAGTAACAATAGGAGGGCCCGGAGCGATTCGCTCCGGGCCCTCCCCTCTCTTGTCCAGTTCCGAGAAAACCCGGACTAGCGGCCCTGCAGGGCCTCCCGCAGGCTCAATGCTCGGATCCGATCCTCGAGCTCCGCATTGATGGCCGCGATCTCTGCCAAGCGTTCCGAAGTGGGCCTTCCGCCCATCTCCTGCTCGGTTCCGCATAGGTAGCGATGCTTGCGATAGGTGTCCACGGTGGTCCAAAGCTCATCGCGGCGAACCTGTGCACCCGCTCCCAACTTTCCCGCGCGGCGGATCATGCCAGCGAGCTCCTGGGTTTCGCCATCGCCTGCAAAAGCGGGAAGGTCCGAGACGCGCACCGCGTGGGCCAACAACTTGCCGTAGTCGTCGCCGGCCGCGTGGGTCGAGCGACGCAGAACCTCGGCGAACTGGGCGGCCACCACAGCGCGGGCCAGTCCCGGAGAAGCGGCGTCGAAGGGCGCGGGGCCCGCCTTCACCTTCATGCCATGCTCGGTTTCAAACACCTGGGCATCGGAGCCGGTCTGCACCGACTTGTAGCGCAGGCGAACCTTGCCCAGATCGTGCATGGAAATTTCTGCGCCCTGGGGCATGTCCACGCACTCCAGTTCGAAGAGGGCGGTCACCTGATGGCCGGATCCCACTTCACCACCGTCCACGGCGTCGTTGCGGAAATCCGCATCGGCCACGGCCCGGTTTTCGTACCCAATCTGGCGGTAGCGCAGCACGCTCTGGCTCTCGAACTCCAATTGGATTTTAAGGTCCCGGGCGATCGGAATGAATCCGCCACTGAAGCGCTCCACCATGGCGCGGCGGGCCGCGTCTGCATCGTCCACGTAGTCGCAGATGCCGTCGCCCCGGTTGGCCAAGCGCTCGAGCAGGGCGTCGTTGTGGTTGCCCATGCCCACGCCCACCGTGGACAGGTAGATGCCGCTTTCACGGTGCATCTTCACGCTCTTCAGGATCTCGTCCGCCACGGTGCTGCCCGTGTTGGCCACGCCATCCGAAATGAGCACGACCCGGCGCAAGCGACCGTCGGAGGGAACGCGGGAAAGCAATTCGTAGCCGAGGCGAAGGCCATCCTCCACATTGGTGCTGCCGTCCGGTGACAGGGATTGCACCGCACTCTCGAGCTCGCTGCGCTCATCCATGGAGGTCATGGGAAGCACTAGGCGCGCCTCTGAGGCGAAACTCACCAGACCCACCTGGTCCCGGCCATCGAGCTCGGTCCCAAGCAAACGCAGGGAGTGCTTGACCAGATCCATGCGGTTGCCGTTGTCCATGGAGCCCGACGTGTCGACCACGAAGACCAGGGCCATGGGCGGACGTTGATCCTTGGGGACAACCTTACCCCGGATTCCAACACGCAACATGTAACGGTTTTGGCTGCCACCGAAGGGGCTGGCCGTCATTTCGGTTTGTACCGCGAACACATCTTCGGTGGGAGCGGGAATGTCTCCTGCGAAGTAGTTCACAAACTCCTCGGTTCGAACCTGCTCACGGGTGGGCAGGTTTCCGCCGGTCAGGTAGCGACGCGCAAGCGTGTAGCTGGCCGTATCCACGTCGGCGGCGAAGGTCGCTTGACGGTCGGTGGAGGTGTAGACGAACGGGTTGTCTCCCCACCAGCGGTAGTACATGGCGTTGGGACGCTCGTTGGGCTTAGGGATGCAGGAGGAGATCAAATGCTGGTGACGCTTGGCGGCGCGCTCGGCGATCGAAGCGCGCAGACGCAGCTCCAATTGCTCGGGCGTTTCGCGGACCACGTTGTCGTCCTTGAATCGATCGGGCTGGGGCGTGACGGTGGATTCGGGGCGATCCGCTTCACCTTCTTTGCTGGTTTCCGCCTTCCTCCCAAGCTGAATACGGTGGAGTTCTTCCATGCGGGCACGGAATTCATCTGCCGATTCATCGGCCATGGCCAAGAGCGTTTCCGCATCGGGTCCGATCTCGGATTGGAGTTCGTCCACGGCGTAGAAGTCGTAGAGCTGCTGGGCCCGGGCACGGGCGTCCTCGTCCATGTCAGCGTCGAGGAAGTAGCCGGATTGGGCTCCATCCTTGGGTTCTTCGCCGTCGCGGAGTTCGAATCCCAAGCGACCCCGGACCTTCTTGGGATCGCCACCGGCGTACCCCATACCGTCCAGAGACTTTTTCGTCACTTTCGCAAGCCGGGCCGTATTCTCCGAAGCCTTCAAGGCCTCGGCAACTTTGGCATCTGTCAATTCATTCCTGGCGTCTTGAGTCACCGGGGCTGAGGTACGCTCTTCTCGCAATCGGTCGATTTGTCCTAGCTGTGCACCAAGCTCAGGAACGGCTGCACGGGCCACGGGTTGACCAGGCTTGAGAGCCGGGGAAGGACCGCCAGGACCGGGGGATGAAGGTCCACTCGTGCCCGGGCTGGCCGGCTCCGTGGATGCGACGGGGCCAACACCGGCAGGAGGGGCCGTGTCACCAGGTCCACGGTAGTGGCCACCGTGGCTGGAAGCCGGCGCCTTGCTTTTGGGCGTTTCCTTAGAGGCCAAACGCTTGCGCTCATTGCGGGCGGGGGCTCCTGCAGGTTGGGTCAGGTGGAAGATTTCACCAGTGGTTTCCGTGTGCTCGCCCAATTCCAAGTCCTCGACAATCACCGGATCAGCAGCCCATCCGGTTTCGCCTCGCTTGTTCTCGGGAGCCATGCCACCCGTCGAAAATGACCGGACTCCCAGTTCAGCTTCCGGATTGGACCCCTTGGCTGCCAATTGAACCTTCGCAGCAGTGACCCCCTCCGGGGAGGCACCCTGCGTGACCATTTTGACTCGATTGAAGGGAACCGAAGTATCCCCGCGGACCATCAAGTGATCATCGGGAGCGTCCTTGGTGCGCGACATACCCTCGGCGATAACCGCAAGCTTCTCCTTCACGTCGACCATGGGATCCTTGGATCCGTCTCGGGTCTCCGGATTGTAGAGCGGGTCTTTTCGGACGACGATTTCACCCGTGTGCTTGATGTTGAAGATTGGGCGCTTCTCACCTGGGGCAGGGGCACTTTCCAAGGCCGATTCTGCGATCTCAAGGGCTCCCGACTCACCTCCCTTAACCCCAAACCCGGGTTCATAAGGACGGCCCGCGTCACTCAGAGTCCCATCGGCCTTAGCCGTGGCTTCATTGTGCAGATCGGGGGGCATGATCGTTTTCTGGTAGGCCAAGAACCCACCCAGAGCCACGGCAATTGTCGCAGCAACCGGCACAAACATGCGCATGGGCGAGGCTTGAACAGCACCCGAAGCGGAGCCTTTCCCATGGCCAGCCGCGGCCTGGGTGCCCACCATCGCCAGGTGTTGCAGTGCCGACTCGGAGAGTTGTTCCCCCTCCGGAGCCGACGCCGCTTCCACTTCCATGGCCGAGCGCACCAAACCAATGGTGCCGCTCAATCGATCGCGCTCTTCGCGCCATACGGCGGATTCGGCCAGGCGCTGTTCCACGTGGGCCATTTCCTGGGCATCCAGTTCTTGAAGCAAGTAGCCGCAAAGCTGCTCCTGCATTTGTTCTTGGGCACTGCTCTCGTGGGCGCCGTTCTCTTGTTCGTTCTTCATGGTGTTTGCCCCTAGGCCAGGTTCAGGCCGTCCGTTTTTTCGCTGCTGGATGTACTTTCTGTTTCGATGAGGGACCCGAGTTCGCGACTCAGGGCCGAAATGCCACGGCTAATCAGCCAACCAACCGTGCCGAGCTTCTTGCCCGTGATGTCCGCAATCTCGCGGTAGCTCTTGTCCCCCAATAGTCGAAGGACCAAGACCTCCCGCTGTTCCGGTGGCAATTGGTCCAATCCCCGCTCCACGGCGGCCCTGGTATCGTTGGCTTCGACGGTGGCCAATCCGCCGGTGGTTGCCTCATGGCTGGCCACAATTTGTTCGCGCTCTCGGCGCTTCATTTCTGATCGCATGACGTCCACACACAAATTTCGGGTGACGCGGTGCAACCATGCATTCAGGTGCGCCGCACCCTGGTCCGGATTCAAACCCACCTCGCTGAGATCGGGTGGTTTGCGGGCCAGGCGGAGGAAAGCCTCCTGGACAACGTCTTCGTGACTCCCCCGGCTACCGAGCATGCCC
>JARGOW010000213.1 GCA_029212955.1 Planctomycetota bacterium
CACGCTTCCCCTTGCATGTCCGGTAAGTTCTTCGATTCGGCGCGAATGGCCACGGTTTCCGCGAGGGATCCATCGCCCACCTCGATGCGCAACGCCTGCAGCAAGAGGCCCAAGCCCTTGGCCTCCTCCGGTCCATCCAGCAGGGATTTTCCGTAGGTCGTCAAAACGTCCAAGTTACCCGCATGGTGGACCAAGAGTGTGGATAGAACACGACCGGCGGCTTCGATTTGCTGCTGACTGATATGGGCCTTGGCCAGCAACAGTCCATATTCCAATTCGGTGCCCGGGGCGGGACCGCGCCCAGCCCTCGATCGGAGGCCAACAGGGCCTGCGCCAGGTGATAGCGGGCCTCCGGGTTCTGACCCCCGCTCTTCATAAGAACGGTATTCCAGCGGTCCATGGCCAGGGCCCAATCGCCCCGCTGGGTGGCTTGCATGGCTCGCATACGGGCCCCGGGGTCTGCTTTCGGGGCGGAGACACAGCTGCAAACCACCAGGAGGAGGCATGCGAGAGTGGGCGTTCGTCGGTTGGTGCGTAACATGGGCTGTGATCTGTGTTAAGGCTACCGTCCGGGGCCCCTCTGTGGGAAACTGCCCCACAATATGAGCTCTCAGGAATCTTTGCAGGAGGAATTGGACTCCATCAGGCAGGCCATCAAGGGCCTGCTGGCCGCCTTGGACGCCCAACTGATCGGGCAACCGCAAACTACCCGGCAAATATTGGAGTGTTTGATCGCTGGGGGCCACGCGTTGATCGAAGGAGCCCCGGGATTGGGCAAAACCACCCTGGATTTCCAGCGCATCCAATTCACCCCGGACCTGATGCCCGCCGACATCATCGGCGCTCGGATCTTGAACTTCGATGAGCGTGGTGCGCAGGGCCTCACTTTTGAGCCCGGCCCGATCCACACTCAGGTGCTGCTGGCCGACGAGATCAACCGCGCCACGCCGCGCACGCAATCGGCCCTGCTCGAGGCCATGGAAGAGCACCAGGTCACGGTTTTTGGTGAGACCCGCGAACTCGGCAACCCCTTCATGGTGGTAGCCACGCAAAACCCCATCGAGATGGAGGGAACTTTCCCCCTGCCCGAAGCCCAACTCGACCGGTTCCTCGTCAAGCTCCATATCGACATGCCAAAGGCCACTGACCTGGCCAAACTGTACGCGGGGTCATCGGCCACGCACAAATCCACAAGCCAGCCGATGATCGAGAGAGCGCTCGTCCTTCGCATGCAGGAGCTGGCCCAACAGATTCCCGTGGGAGAAGACGTGGCCCGCAAGGTCGCGCGTATCGTTCACGCAAGCCATCCCGACAGCGAATTGGCCGGCGAAAAAACCCGGGCGCTGGTGCGCCATGGATCGAGCCCGCGGGGTGGCCTGGCCATGCTTGCCATGGCCCGCGCACGCACCCTCATGGCGGGCGGACTGCACGTAAAGATCGACGAGCTCGAGGCTGTTGCCGTCCCATGTTTGCGCCACCGTATCCTGCCCAATTACGAAGGTATGGCCAGCGATGTGCCCGTTTCCGAATTGATTCAAGAAGCCATGCAACAGGCCGACGCCTGATTCAACCGCTGGAACTATGCTCCAGAAAACAGCCTGGACCCCCAGACTTTGCCGACCATGAAAACTGCCGTACGCCTGATCCAATGCAATTCTCGACTCGGGGATTGGGAACACAATAAAAGCATGCACCAGGAGGCCATCGACGCGGCCGTCCGCAACGGAAAGCAGCTGGTGATGTTCCCTGAGCTTTCCATGACCGGCTACTTCCTCAAGGATCAAGCCCACGAGCAAGCCCTCTCTAGGGACGCCGAGGAGCTCGAGTTCCTGTGCGAAGCTTCCAAGTCCATTTCAATTCTGGCCGGTTTTGTCGAGCGCGGAAGGGATGGTCGCATCTACAACAGCATGGGTTTCTTTGAGGATGGAATGCTCCTCTCCGTGCACCGCAAGGTTCACCTGGTGACCTATGGCATGTTCGAGGACGGCCGTGATTTCGCTCCGGGCCAGGTTTTTGAGCCCGTGCGTAGCAAGCACGGCATCTTCGGAATCATGACCTGTGAGGACATGTGGCACATCGGTGGCGCCTACCTGTATTTCCTGGATGGCGTCGATGCGCTCCTGGTAGCTTCCGCCAGTCCTGGGCGTGGAATCTCTGCCGCGGGGGCGAGCGAGGGCGAGCCCGGAATGGCCTCCAACCGCACCTGGAAAACCATTCAGGACCACGCCTGCCTGCTATTCCAAACCCCCGTGCTGTACGCCAACCGCGTGGGTTTCGAGGACGGCATCATCTTTGGCGGCGCCACCCGAGCATTGGACGCCAGCGCCAATGAAATGGGCTACCTGGATTCCCTGGACGAAGGCCACTTGGACGTGGAACTGAGCCGTGCCCTGCTCGAACGCACACGCGCCATCACCCCCCTTCGTCGGGATGAGCGTCCCGAACTATTCGCCGCCGAATTGACCCGCCGCAATCAAGGAGAGCAGGCTTGAGCATCCTGGATGTGCAACCCGATCTGTTGAATCAGATCCTGGTTCGCTTTCTAAAAGAGGAAGCAGGCTGCTTCGGATTCAAAAAGGCCGTGCTCGGACTGTCCGGCGGGGTAGATTCCGCGGTTTCATGCGCCCTCGCCGCCCAGGCCTTCGGTCCGGAAAATGTACTGGCCGTCATGATGCCGTACACCACCTCGCATCCCGATTCGCTCAACCACGCTCACCTGTGCGCCGAAGCCCTCGGCGTGCGGACCAAGATCGTGCCCATCGGGGACATGGTCGACGGCTACGCCAATCAAGAAGGTCTCGAAGACCCCACCCGCCGCGGCAACATCATGGCCCGGGCTCGCATGGTGGTGCTCTACGACCAATCCGCCGCCGAGTCTGGCTTGGTGATCGGTACCAGCAACAAGACCGAAATCCTCCTCGGCTACTCCACCCAATTCGGCGACGGCGCCTCCGCCCTCAATCCCCTCGGCGACCTGTACAAGCACCAGGTCTTCCAGCTGGCCCGCCACCTGGATCTGCCCACAGAGATCGTCGATAAGGCCCCTTCCGCGGACCTATTCGAAGGCCAATCCGACGAAGCCGACCTGGGCTTCACCTACGCCGAAGCCGACGAAGCCCTCTTCCGCATGATCGAAGAGCGTTGGTCCATGGAAGAACTTCTCGAGCACGGCTTCGAGCGCGCCTTCATCGAAAAACTACAGTGGCGCGTGACCATCAACCACTACAAGCGCCTCCCCCCGATCATCGCCAAGGTCACCTCTCGCAGCTTCCTCACCGACTTCCGCTACCTGCGCTGCCGGGACCATTGATCGCGGTTCCATACCGCTTTTGGCCCGCAATTCGACAATTGCGGGCCACTGCGAAGAACTCCTGCACCTGCGCTGGTCGACGAAGCCAACAGTGCTCGAGCTGTAACCCTGGGAAGGGTCGGGTCCTGGATGAAGCCCTACCTGGAAGCCACATCCGCGCCAGGTTCGCGCACCACCTGCGAAGGCACGCTTGCAGATCTGGCACTTTCCCTTCGCTCCAGGGCCTCCAATTCAGCCACAAGGAATTCAAAGTTTGTGAACGGCTCGCCCCCGATCCGCGACCAATGAACCTGTCCCTTGCGGTTGATTAGGAATGTGGAGTGAAGCTCTATCTCCTCAAAGTCGTCATAGGATTGGAATCGATGGGCACTTGTGAATTCGGGGTCGGATAGCAAGCGCACGCCCAGTGATTCCTGCTGGGTGGCTATTTCCTTGACCGTATCCTTGCTCACGCCCAGTACCACCGTGTTCAGCGCTTCGATCTCATCGAGGTTGGCCTCGGCCAGATTGATCTGCTCGATGCAGTGCACACACTCCTCTCCGAGGTAGAAGATCAAGAGAACGTTCTGGCCCTCATAGTCTGCGAGCTTCACCTCCTTGCCCTCCGAGTCCAATGCGGTCAGGTTGGGCGCCGAAGTCGGAATCCATTCGCTGGGACCCTGAACGTCCAGGACCTCACGCTTGTAGTTGCGTTGGTCTAGCGGCGCGTCGATGAACGGCTCCGCAACCACGCCGGTGGCTTCTGCGGCGCTCAGCCAGCGATTGGGGCGATCCGCATCCGACCAAACGACGCCCAGGGCGGCCATGGCTTTCCGGGCCTTCTCCTCTTCGCCGAGGCTGTCGTAAGCAACGACCAAGCCCGCCAGGGCGAAGCCGTCGTGAAAAACAGTCTCCAAGGTTCGCTCGTAGCACTCTGCGGCGAGCGCAGGTGCTCCTAGCGCGAGGTATTCATCGCCCAATCGGTTGTATAGGAACGTCGGCTCCAAGGGCGGATCATCCTGCCACTCCTCGACCTGGAGCGCGGCGGCGGTGGCCAAGGCACCCAATCCCTCGATCCGCTGACCACGCGCGAGCAACAGCAGGGCTTCCACCTCGTCCAATTGGCGGGCAAGCAGCTTGTGGACCTCGGCCAGGACGAATGCATCGAAGTCCGGAGGCCCCGTCGGCGGCCCACTCGGTTCTTGCTTATCCAATTTCATGCGCCACTCCTCGAGCAGCCCCTGGGCTTCATCAAGCTGGCCAAGTCCGATGTGCGCACGCATGAACGGATAGACCGAGAGTGCTTGCTCGATCGCCTCGCCCTCGTTCCAGTACATGTGGTCGGGATCAAGGATCTCCTCCCAGCGCTCGAACTTTACCAATGCCCGAACCATGGCATTTTTCGTGAACGACCCGATCATTTTGCTGTCGGGGGACGCGGGTGCTGCGAGCAATTGCCTGGCACCGTAGATTGCGGCGTTCGCCATGCCCAGTTGCTCTTGGATGTATCCCAAGTAATGCAGGTTGTGCACATAGTCCCAGTTGTCCTCGGGCAGAATCATCCTGTCGTGCATGTATTCCTTTTCGACCCTTGTCGCACGATCCATCGCGATCGCCGCTTCGTGCCACATTCCAATACCGGAGAGCACGTGCCCTGGCATGTGCAATAGGTGTCCGCACTCGGGAGCAATCTCCGGGAGTTTCATGCACGAATCCACAGCGTAGCTGCCTTCCTTACCATCCCAATTGTGAACGCGGTAGTGCAATGCCCCCACATGATCGGGCGCCTCACGAAGGACGGAATCGAGGACAGCTTCCATGCCGAATCGTGCGTACTCTCTTTTGTCGCCAAGGGCCCGACCTGCCAATAGCCAATAGAGGGTCTTCGCTTCGATGTCATCAGGGTAGTCCATGGCCAACCGGTCCAACCGAACCATGGCTTTGGCCAGTGCTTTGTCGCGCTCGTCCTTTCCGAGCTTCTTCACCTCAGCCATGGCTTCCAAGACTTCGATGAACCCCCGCTCCCGCTCGGTGACCGTATCTTTGCGCTTCACTGCTTTCTCAAGGAACTCCGCCGATCGATTCCTTTGGGTTGGGTCGGAACGAACCGTCAGAGCCATGGCCCAATAGGCCATTGCACATTCCGGGTCGAGCTTGAGGCACCATCGGAACGAACGCTCGGCTTCGTAGTACCAGAAACCGTGGAGAAGGGCGATTCCCTGGTCGAACCACTCCTGAACCTCCGGATGCTCACTCGTGATCGGAAAGGGTGTCTTGCCGATACCCTCCATCCGCCACGGCCGGTGCCGCGGGCCAACGTCGTAGACCGAACCGTGGCTCGAGTGTCCCCAGAGCGTCGACTGCTCGGTGTTTTCTTCCGACACCTCCTGGGCAGGGGTGGTTGAAAGCAGGAGTGTGGAGGCGCAGACAGCTGCGAGTAGGTGGATCGTTTTCAAGGGATTGGCTGGGTCGGAGGATGGGGTGATTGAACGAGCTGATGACGGTGGCCACTCACGTGGCCGGAGCTTCAGCGGCCTTCGATGGTCGGAATCTCTCCCGTGAAGGCGTGCAGGAAACGAAGGGGGTCGCTGAGGACCGCGAGGACCTCTTCGCAGGCGCCTCGAACTCCCGCGACCCCGCCCTCGAGCCATTGGCATACCTCGCCCAGACCAGCCCCAATCAGATCGCCACCCGACGATCCATCCGCCGCAGCAACCAAGCCGCCGAGGACCAATACGAGGGAAACGGTGACGAGGCCCCTGCGGGAGAGATTCGAGGATCTGGGTAGGATTCGGCTGTTCTTCATGGTGAGAAGGGAGATGGGTTTCTTTCCTCCCCTAGTGGCGAAGTCCGTCGCCAAGCTGCCCAACGGAATCCCCCAGCTTCCCTCCACTTTCGCTCGCTAGTGCCCTAATCGGCTCCGCAGAAAGAAGTTACGGCAATAACTCCACACCTCTCCCACACCGAATTCGCAGGTTAGCGGCCCTGGAGCAAGGATTATCCCTCCCTTCTTCACTGGACGTCCTCGCCCGGGCGGCCCACCGACTACCGCACACACCTTTCCGAAATCAACGGCTGTGGACGTGGATACCGCGGGACCGATTCAGCCAAGCCCCACATGGCTCCATTCAAACCTGGCGAAGGTGTGGCTGCCCCCCAATCCCTTCAGCGCTCTTCCTTGGCCAACCGATTGATCACCGTATAAAAGGCGCGTTGGGCCCTAGACGCTTCACCATCGGAGAAAGTGGCAGCCCTATGCCAATCCGACCGGAACCAAAGGAAACATGCGGCCCAGCCGATGATCGATTCTTCTGTGTACTCAAACAGAATCGGTGTCTCGGAATTGTCGCTGTGCGCCCTCCCCGCGAGTTCGAACGACAGCGTTGAACCATCGGGAACGACCCCCAGCGTCAACAGGTACGGCAATTCGAGATGCCACCTGGAAAAGGAAGTCACCCGGTTGTGTTGAAGCAGCAGCATGCCATTCACACCACGGTCGCCTCCGCTCGGAATGCCTTCCGTCCACTTTTCT
>JARGOW010000214.1 GCA_029212955.1 Planctomycetota bacterium
GTCGCCCCAGGGGCTCGGCCAGGAGGGTTCACCGGGCTTGGCCTTCTTCCATAGCGCGAAGTCAGCGGGGTCCTTGAGGCCTTCGGCGGCGGCCACCCGATCCCCGGCCCGCATGTCCTCGAGCTTGCGCCCCGAGAGCTTGCCGTAGTCCGGTTGCTTTTCGACCCGGTAGTACACGCCATCGGGCGCGTCGTAGGCCCGACCCTTTTCGATCAGATTCCCAATGAATTTCACCATGGATTCCAGGTGGTGGGTGCAGTGGGGATGGTCCGTGATGGTGTTCACGTCCAGTTCCTTGAGGAAATCGAAGTACTGGGCCGTGTACTTCTCGGCTATCGACTGCCAGGAAACGTTCTCATCCGCGGCGCGGTTGATGATCTTGTCGTCGATGTCCGTGATATTGATCACGTACTGGACCTCAAAGCCCCGGGCGATGAACCAGCGGGAGATGGTGTCGAACACCACCGGACCCATCAGGTGGCCGATGTGGCAATCGCTGTAGACCGTCGGGCCGCACAGGTACATGCTCACCTTGCCGGGTTGGATCGGCTCAAAGGGCAGGAGTTTGCGGCTGATGGTGTCGTGGATCTGGATCGACATGACGGGAGCGGTCTGGGTGGAAAAAGGGGAGGGGGACAAATAGCGATCGGGTCCCCTGGTCGGCATGTTCGAAGCGCAAACGCGGTTCGGTTGCCGTCCGGGAGACCCGATCGTCAGAATGCTGGAAGCGTCTTAAAGACTAAGCTTCTGCTTTCTTGGCTTTGCCAGCGCGTGCGCGGGCGGGGGAGATGAGTCCCGCGTCCAGCAGCACCTTGTATGCGCCTTTGCGATCGATGTCCTTGAGGGCCCGGGTAGAAATGCGCAGGCGCACGAATTCACCCAATTCGGGGACCCAGATGCGCTTGGGCTGGACGTTGACCTTAAACTTGCGCTTGGAGCGCCCGGTGATGTTGAGGCCGATACCGCCGTTCTTCTTCGGGAGACCCCTGCGGGCGATGGTTCCGCCTGAGCGGGTGCCGCGGCCGGTGACCTTGCAAACTCTGGACATGGTGGGGGTGACTTGGGAAGGGGTTTTGGGGGTGTGTTGGTTGTACGGTTTCACCAGGCGGAGGTGATCTCCAGCCTGGGAAGCGCAGCATTCTGCCCACGGAGGGGGCAGCTGTCCAGGGTTCCTAGGGATCCTGGACCAAAAATGCGGCACAAATTCACTTTGAGTTCCCGCGGGCGAGGAGTCTGCCCAGGGCATACCAGGCAAACAAAGAGCACACCAGCACCGCGCTGACCTGGGCTAGCAGCCCATGCTCATGGTGCTCCAGGACCGCTTGCCCATGCCGCAAGGGCCGTTCTAGGTAGCTGTAGAGGCTTTCGACCACCAACCCGCCTCCCAGGGCCGCCGCGAAAATGCCTCCCAGATAGGCGGCCAGGCCCCGGCTTCCGATCATTCCCCGGACCACGCCCAGGGTGGCCAGGTTGGTGGCAGGCCCGGTCAGGAGCAAGACCAATGCCGCGCCGGGGCCCAGGCCCTTGTCCACGAGGGCGGCCGCCAGGGGCGTGGAGGCCGTGGCGCAAATCGAAAGGGGGATGCCCATGAGGCCGATGGCCAGCATGCCCAGGATACCTGCGGGAAGGAATCGCTGGATGGTCTCCGCAGGGAGGGCGGCGCTGAACAAACCCGCCAGGGCAAAACCCACCGCCAGGGAAGGGGCCAGGTCGCTCCAGAGCGGGCCAAGTACGAAGCGCAGCATGCGGGTGACGCTACGTTTTTTGGGCAGGTCCTCCTCGCACCCGGTTTCGCAATGGTGGTGAGGATCAGGTTCGGGCGGGGGGGCACCGTCCTCGGAATCGCCTTCGGTGTGGTCCACCCACATGCCCACTACGATGGCACTCCAAAGCGCCATGAACGGCCGCAGGATAGCGAAGAGCGGATCGAAGAGTCCGAAGGTGATGCCGATCGAGTCAGGACCGGTTTCGGGTGTGGAAACCAGGAACGCCGCGGTGGATCCCTTGCTGGCCCCGTTGCGCCGCAGGGTGGCGGCGGTGGGCAGAACGGAGCAGGAGCAGAGGGGCAGTGGAACGCCCAGAATCGACGCGAGCAAAATGGGGTGGCGACTCCTGCGGCCCAGTCGCGCGGCCACCCAATCCGTGCTTAGAAACATATCCACCAATCCGGCGGCCAGCAATCCGAGCAACAACCACGGGGCGGTTTCGAGAACCAGCTCCCAGGTGGCTTGTACCCAGAGATTGAGGAGTTCCATGGCCTAGGGACGGTTTAGACGCCCATCCCGTGTAGGACCCACATGCCCGCGATGCCCAAGGCCATGAGGCACAGTTTCATCAACCCATCGTCCTTGTGGTGAAACACCTCGGGCAACAATTCGCCCAGGCAGACGAACAGGAACGTGCCCGCGGCCAGTGCCTGGAGGATGCCAAAGGTGGAATCCCCTGCGCCCTCCGCTAGAACTCCACCCAGCGCCATTCCCAGGGGAGTGACGCATGCGAAGGCCACCACCCAGCGGAAAACGGTCTTGCGGGACATACCAGCCAATTGGAACACGCTGGTCAGGGAGAAGGATTCAAATCCCTTGTGGGCCAGGATGGCCACGAGCATGGGTTGCCCCACCTCGGGTTCAAATCGTGCGAGACCGTAGCTCACACCCGCCGTCAAGGCGTGGACGGAAAGTCCTGCCATGGCCGCCATGCTCACGGCCTTGTGCTGGTTGTCACAGTCGTGGGTGTGCTCTGCGCTGCGCAGGAAGAGGGCCTCGAACAGGTAGACGCCAAGGGCTCCCAGCAGCACGAACAACCACGGCAGGGCATTGCCGTGGGCATGGCCATGGTCGTGCGCATGACCATGACTGTCCAACTGGGGAGGTTCCATGGCTGCCACCCCTGGCAGCAGGTGCAAGAACACGGCTCCCAGGAACAATCCCGTGGCCAAGGAAAGTGCCACGTGGAGCGTCCGGTCATTCCACCGAACCAAAAGCGGCGCCGCTCCACCGAGCAACGCCACACCAAAGATAGCCAGGGCTTCCCACATGTCGCGCAGTGTAGCGCTTGGGCTTGGAGTCCAACACCCTATCGGGGGATTCGGGCCCGGGGCCGGGAGAGCGCCCTAGGGCGGATGTTTGCGCCTCGGGCTTATTGCCCCATTCGGGATCGCAGGTATTCCGGCAATTGATTTGCCCTGGATTGGCGCCCTTCGGCGCTCAAAATCTTGAATCCGGCGATGCGTTGGCCTCCGCAGTGACCGCATTCGCAGGGGAAGGACTCCGCCATTTCCCATTCGGTGGTGTTGTAGTCGAAGGTCAGTTCTTCGCGGACGCCGATATCCCGAAGGGCCACCACCTGGCGATCCACAATGCGCGTGTTGGGGCGGCAGGAGTGATTCATGTAGCGAACCTGGCAGGAGTCGAGCGAGGTATCGTCCTCCAGGGGGACCCAGGTCTCCACGTGCTCCTGCCAGCCCACCTGGACGGAATACCGGGACGGCCGATCGCTGGCCTCGCCGGTCAACTCCATGATGCGTTCACCGGCTAGAAAGAATGCGCCAGCCAGCACATGGAAGCGGCCATCCTGCCGGAGGATGCCGACGGGATAATAGGGCCGGGGGGCCGCGGTGTCGCTCTGCATTTGCATGGGGGATCTCCTCCCGCCATCAACCCATAAACCCGGTCAGGGTTTCGCACCAAAAGCGGACGGGCCCAGGGTGAGCCATCCGGCGACTTGGCATTTCTAACCATTCAGCGCGGTCAGGCCGCATCCTCCGGGCTCAAGTGCCCTTGCGCAGCAACACCGTCTTGATCGTGCTGAACAGGATCGAGATGTCGTAGAGCATGGAGTGGTTCTTGATGTAGAAAAGGTCGTATTGCAGCTTGTGCAGGGCGTCCTCTTCCGTGTTCCCGTAGGGGTAGTTGATCTGGGCCCAGCCGGTGATTCCGGGTTTGACCGTGTGGCGCTGTTGGTAGTACGGGATGCGCTTGGCGAGTTGGTCCACGAACACGCCGCGTTCGGGGCGTGGGCCCACCAGGGACATGTTGCCCTTGAGTACGTTGAACAATTGCGGGAGCTCGTCCAGGCGTGTCTTGCGGATGAATTTGCCGACCTTGGTGATGCGCGGGTCATCTTCCGTGGCCCAGACGGCGCCGGTTTGGGCCTCCGCGTCGATGCGCATCGAGCGGAATTTCATCAGGATAAAAGGCTCACCGTTGAGGCCGATACGCTCCTGGGTGAACAGGGCGGGACCGGGGGATCCCACGCGCACGATGAGGTACGTG
Organism: Planctomycetota bacterium; assembly: GCA_029212955.1. Taxonomy (GTDB): domain Bacteria; phylum Planctomycetota; class UBA1135; order UBA1135; genus NORP259. The sequence goes on from JARGOW010000214.1 coordinate 4,275, forward strand.
AGCAGCATGAAAGGCCAAAAGAGCGCCAGGATGATCAGGGCAAAGAATATGTCCGTGGAGCGTTTGGCCAGGTCGGCCCAGGCATGGCGCCGGAACCCCTCCCCGAAAATCAGGTAGGAGGGCCGCATGGCGGAGATGGCGATGCGACCGGTGATCTCCTCGTAGATCTCCTCGCGTTCCCGCACGTCGATGCCGGAAAGGCGGCAACGCAGGAGGGCGGGGGTGGGCAGGGTATTGCGGCGGTCTTCGAGCGCTACCACCAACTGGTCCACCTTGTGCAGTTTGACGAGCTCCATGAGGCGCTTGGCGCGAGCATGGGTCAGGTCGTTCATGGCCACACCCAGGTTTTGCACCCCGCCGAAGAGCAGCTTTTCTTCGTTGAGAACCAGGCGCTCGGTGGCCACGGTGGCCCGGTGGTCCACGGTGGTCACGATTTGATCCGAGGAGCGGCGCTTGTCCTGACGATCCGTGGGGGGCTCGGGCAGCATGCCTACGATTTCGAATCCGGCCTCGGGATGCTCCAGCACCTGGCGGGCCAGGGAGTGGGCGGGACCCCCGGAGCCAAGAATCAAGAGCCGTTGACTCAGGTTGGCCCGGTGCAGCAGGGCGTGGTAGGCGTAGCGGAAAAGATACAGGGCCGCGAATGCCGTGATCAGGCTCAGCAGGAGACCTTGGAGCTTTTGGGAGAACCCCAAGCCGGGAAAGTCCAGGATGCCCTTGAGGCCCCAGATCTGGGCCAGGCCCATGACGACCACGTTGAGCAAGAGGGCCACGCCGGCGGATTCCACAAACCGCGCAGCGCGCCGGTAACGTGAGCTGGAGACCGAGAACTCATACAGCTGGTTGAAGCCCAGGGCCATCTGCGACAGGAAGGCCGCTAGAGCCGAGGAGATCAGGCAGCGCAGCATGCCCTGGCCCGGGGTCAATCCCAGGGCGTTGAGCTCGCGCAGCATGTACCCGTCCTTGACCTGCTTCTCCGAGGTAATACCCCACAAATGCTCCGTCATACCTAGGGACAGAATCGTCCAGAGGATGAGGAGTTCACCGAGTACAAGCAGGGTGATTCGGAGGGGGATGTAGTGCTGGAGGACTCTCAGCATGGGGTGCTACAGGCTAGGGGGTCACTCCTACATCGGCCTGGCAGGGCTGAAGAATGGAACGAAAACCCCAATCGAGGGCGAGCGGGCCTGATGGGCGCTTTGCTGGCAGGATATTACCGGGAGGGGCTCTTCGGGGCCCCTCCCCTTAGACCAGAACTCCGCGGTGTATCGAAAATGAACAGGCTTTCATGTGGGAAGTCCCGAATTGTCCCCAGGACCCTGCCCGTGGGGTCGCCGGAGGGGGGCGCGCAGGTCCACATGGTGGATCAAGGACGGACTCCAATGGGCGTGCCGCCACAGAACTTCAATCAGATCGATGCGCACGTGGGCGGCGGGGCCGCCCGGCAGGCGGGATTGCACCTGGGAAAGGGCGCGGCGGTAGGCCTCGAATTGGTCGGGGCCGAAGCGGTGACCGGGCCGCCAGCGGTGGGGGGCGGGAGGTCCGGATCCCTGCCCTGAAGGCCAAAGCGCACTCTTGACCTCGACCAGGACCAGACTCGAACCCTGGAGCGCGATCAGGTCCAGTTCGCACGCGGGTACCCTGGCCTGGCGTGCGATCACACGCCAGCCCGCCCCGCGCAGCCTCCGCGCCACATGGGATTCGCCCATCTGACCCAATTCCAGGTGGCTGGCCTGCCCTGGATCTGGAAACCCCAGGTGAAAGTAGGCACGGGGAAATTGTTCCCCCAGACGGGCGCGCAGGCTAGCCACGGGGGTCTATCCCCCCGGTGATTCGCCGGTCGTCGCCGGCTACTTGTCCTCGGTCTCGGACTTGGCCGCGCTTTCCTTGGCCTCTTCCTGGTTGGCGTTGGGTAGGCCGGCCACCGCGCCGCGTTGCACCCGAACGTGCACGTCCTTGTCCACGCGCAGGGTCACCGATTCGTCGTCCAAGCGGGTGATAACGCCGTAAAGGCCCCCGTTCGTGACCACCGAGTCGTTTTTCTTGAGGGCGTTCAGCATGGCCGTGCGCTCCTTGCGAATCTTCTTTTCCGGTGCGATGAGCAGGAACCACGCCAGGCCACCGATCAGAACGATCGACATCCAGGGGAATGCGGGCTGCTCGGTGGGCGGCTCCTCGATCGCTGCAAGGAACGGGGTGAGCTGGAAGCTGAGGGAGGCTAGGGAAGAGAACATGATCGGATTGTGGGCTGGGATGGCCGCCGGGAAGGGATTGGCGGCTAAACTGACGGGACCCTTTTAAGGTCCCTGGCCCCGGGCCGTACGCCCCGCTTCGACTTTTTTGTAGATCCATGCAATTCTCCGCTCCCGACGCCAACGCCCCCCTGGTCGTCGCCCTCTCAGGCGGCGTGGATAGCTCCGTAGCCGCATGGCTGCTCGAGCGCGAGGGTCGCGACCTGGTGGGCCTGTTCATGCGCAACGGAATCAAGCTCGACCCGGCGGAGGTCGTCAAGAAGTCCTGTTGCTCCCTAG
>JARGOW010000215.1 GCA_029212955.1 Planctomycetota bacterium
CGATTGGCTCGCGCCCCATTGCACGGTCCTGGATGTGGGCATCAACCGCACGGAAGAGGGATCCTTGGTGGGGGATGTGGATTTCGAGGGTGCCAGCAAAGTGGTTTCGGCGATCACGCCCGTACCCGGGGGGATCGGCCCCATGACCATCGCAATGCTATTGGTAAACACCTTCTTCGGAGCCTGCGGTAGCGCGGGCGTGGACCCCTCCGATATGGGCTGGAAGGCCTAGGAAAAGGTTTCCTATGTCACGGAGCCCGGACCGTCCCGACGGTCCGGGCTCCTGGGGGTTAAGGCTTCCATTTTCCCTCCAGGGGGCAAGCCAATAGCCCCTGAAGAGGAATCCCACACGGGGCTCACCCCAACAGCGCTACAATCCGATGAGAACTGGAGCCAGAGGCGGAGGATCCGCCCGGCATGGAACCATGCCCCTGGGAGGGGAATCGATTTGCCTGCAATCACGCCTTTCGTCAAGCGCCTCATGGTGATCAATGCGATCGTCTTCCTGTTGATGGTGCCGCTTTCGCCCAATGGCGATTCGATGCATGCCCTGGTCCGTTGGATGGGGGTGACACCCAACATGTGGTTCTTGGAAGCTCCGTTTTTCCCTTTCTGGCAATTGGCGAGTTATGGCTTCATGCATGACACGTCTTCCCTGCAGCACCTGCTGTTTAATATGCTTGGGCTGTATTTCTTCGGCACCATGGTGGAACGAGCGGTGGGCGCCAAACGCTTCGCCATCGCCTATTTCGGAGCCATGTTCGCCGGCGGCCTGGCCCATGTGATCACGGGCTGGTTTGGCCACGGATCGATCCCCGCTTTAGGGGCCTCGGGAGCCGTGCTTGGTGTGCTGCTTATGGCCGCTGTCATGCAGCCGAACGCCCGTGTCATTTTTATTATCTTCCCCATGACGCTGAAAACCCTGGTCATGATCGTCGTAGGTATGGATGCCTTCGCCCTTCTTGTGGCTTTCCGGGATGGGGGCAGCGATGGCGTGGCCCACTGGGTCCACCTGGGAGGCGCCGCTTTCGGATACTTCTGGGCGCGCAAGGGACTCATTCATGTGGATTGGTCTGACCGATGGCAGCGCAAGCGCCAGGTCGTTCACCAAGCCAAGGAACAGGATGCAGCGCTTCACATGGATGAGTTGTTGATCAAGATCCAAAAGGAAGGGATCTCCAGTCTCTCGGACAAGGAACGGGCGTTCCTGAAAAAGATGTCCGAGCGGGGCAAGTAGGGGTTGATGCGAGCGGCGGGGCCAGGGCCTGGAGGGCTGGATCAGCCCATTCTTCGCGCCTCGGGAAAGCAATTGGTAGAATGGGCGTGCTCGAGGGACTACTCCTTTTGGACCCCTCGTTCCTTCCGATCTCCCGTAGGAGCCCGTGGGCCAAAAGCCCCAACCCCTCTCCATCCCAATGCGATTCCCCCTAGCTTTTCCCCTGGCCGGTGCCCTCTGCATCGCCGCTTCCGTGAATCACGCCCTTGCCGGGGCCACCATACTGCCCACCGCGCAGCCCACCATGCTGTCGGGATACTCGGCTTCCGTGGGCACCCTCCGCGGTGATGTCCGCGCGGTCTTTCGGAAGAAATTCAAGAACGCGATCAAAATCAACGCGACCAAGGAGATGGAGCGACTCATCCGTTCCAATCTCTCCGAGTCCGCAGTTTGGATCGTCGAATTGGCTCACGCTCAAGTCATCCGCCCATTGGACACCCAGGCCGAACTGTTCGCTCAGATCGAAACCACGTGGAAAAAGGTAAAACGTACCGAGTTCCCCGCCGAAATGCGGCGCTTCTACGAATCCCTGCAGGGCGATCAGTTCAAGCTCTATGCGAACTTGACCAAGGACTACAACAAGCTTGTCGCGGACTACTACGCGGAGCTGAACGCAGAAGGCGGTCCCAAGCCCAACGCCATGGTCGACTTCGCGAATCGTTTCGATCGTATGACCGACGACTTTGACGGAATGCGCTGTGATTACTACGCCTCCCAATGCGCGGCATACGCCGGGGTGAGTTGGGACAAGGACCGCGCCAAGGACCTCAAGGATCTGAAGCGTGCCTGCACGGCCTATGGTCGAATGATCGAAAGCCGCGAACGCATGGGCCTCAAGGACAGCATCCTGACCCAAGCCATGCCGCGCTATAACGAACTCGTGTCCCTGGGATACGGTCCCGGTAGTGAGGGACCGGCCCCCGAAGGCGACGATGCCAACGGTGGAGGGGAGCCGGGAACCCCCGGACTCGGAGCCGCCTCGAACTTCACCAACGTACCGTTGAATTTCGAACTACTGGAAGGAATCGAGCAGTTCCAGCGACCCAATTATTTCGTGGATGAGCACTACCCATTGTGGCACTCGTTCTATCTCCGGGAAGTGGGCTCGACCAACGACAACGTGCTGCGGTTTGGTCCCATGATCAAAAAGTCCGGTATGCCCATTTCCGCGCGGCGCAAGGGATCGGCCAAACTGTATTTTGATATGGATGGCGATGAAGAATTCGGTGAAAAGGACATCGACATCCCCGTCAAAGGCAAGCGCGAGTCCATCCACCTCGAGATCCCCGTCGAAGGGCGCACCCATCACGTGGCCTTTTATGTGCAAACCGGCCAGGAGAAGGACAAGTACCAGGGACTCGACACCAACCTGCAACCCAGCGACACGCAGATTGGAGTCTACGCCACCCCCGCAGGCTCCATGGTCGGCACGATTGGCGGCGAAAGCATCCGCATCATCGACGAGGACATGGACGGAGTCTATGGCGGCAAAGCCATGCCCTTCGGCCACGTGGGTCTGACGGAATCCCTTTTCCAACCCGAGTTTGACTCCATGGTGATCGGTGGCTCCAAGCGGGCTTTGCCCTGGAGTCGATATGCGCTGATCGGCAAGCAATGGTACGACCTCAAGTCCGAGAATGATGGAACCTCCCTGGGGGCGGCTCCGGTGACTCTCAAGACTGGTTTCCTGCAATTGAAGTTCAAGGGACCCAAACCTGCCTTCGTCATAGTTCAAGGCACCGGTTCCGTGGAGGAGGCTTTCTTTGACCTATCCACGAGCTCGAAAGTCGAGGTTCCCACGGGCAACTACAAACTCCTGGTGGGGATGATTAAGAAGGGCAAAAAGCAACAGCTTCAGAAGGTCCTCATGATTCCTGGAAGCACTGACCTTAGCTGGAATGTGGGTTCGGGAGAAACGGTAAAGGTGGAGCTTGGAGGTCCCTTTAAGTTCGATTTCGGCTGTGACGCGGACAGCAAGGGCTGCCAGGTGATCGGAACCACAGTGGCTGTGGTCGGCGCGGCCGGTGAGCGCTACGAGCGCCCGTGGCTTTGCGTGCCCCGTCCCAAGGCCTCCGGCAGAAAAGCCGGCGCCAAGCGTGGTACCAAGGCCGAAAAGATGGGCGCGGTGACCTCCACCGAGGAAGTGAGCAAGAAGGGCTGGGTCATCACCTGGTTCCCCAAGGACATGGGCATTGACATCAAGAACGCTGAGACCAGCGTTGAGGTGCAATTGACCCAGAAAAAGCACCCCCTGTTCGGCAAGATCACCTCCGACTGGCTGCCCTTCGAGCGGTAAACGGGCAATCTTCGTTTGCAGGTGGCAGCCCGAACCCCGGGCCGCTTGATTTGGTATCCTGGCCGCCGATTGGGGCGGCTTTCCGGGGCCGCGCCATGCGCGGCCCCGTTCGTTTGGGGCTCCGTTCCCTGCAGATCCCAACCAAGCCCCATTCCAGTGCTGGACCTCAAATTCATCCGCAATCACCCCGACGCCGTGCGCGCGGGCGCCGCTAAAAAGCATATCCCCTGCGATGTGGACCGCATTCTGGAGTTAGACAAGGCCAACCGCGCCCTGGGCGTGGACATCGATGGGCTACGCCAGAAGCAGAAAGAGGCCGGAAAGAACATGGCTTCGGCCAGCCCGGACGAGCGCAAGGAGTTGATCGCAGCCCAGGGGACGCTCAAGTCCGAGCTCAAGGGCCTGGAGGCCAAACAAACCGAAGTGGGCGATGAGCTCAAAGCACTTTTGCTGCTCGTGCCCAACGTGCCCGCCGACGAGGTGCCCGACGGCAAAACCGACGAGGACAACCTGGAGATCGCCGTGGTGGGGGACCTGCCCAAGTTTGACTTCACCCCGCGTTCCCACTCCGAAATCGGCGAGCAGCAAGACTGGCTCGACGTGATTCGCGGGGCTCGCCTTGCGGGTAGCCGCAACTATGTGCTCAAGGGAGACCTGTCCCTGATGGAAGGCGCGATCATGCGCTTTGCCCTGGACACCATGGTGGCCAAGGGATTCACGCCACTTTCGGTCCCCACCCTGGTCCGCACCGAGACCATGGTCGGCACGGGTTACTTCCCTGGTGGCGAAGACCAAGCTTACAAGTGCGACGACCGGGACGATCTGTGCCTGGTGGGCACGGCCGAGGTGCCGATCACGGCGCTCCACCAGGACGAGATCCTGGACGGTTCCACACTGCCTCTGCGGTTTGTGGCCCAATCCCAATGCTATCGTCGGGAAGCCGGCACCTATGGAAAGGACACCAAGGGCCTGTACCGGGTCCACCAGTTCCAGAAGGTCGAGCAGGTGGTCATCGACGTGGCGGACGAGGCCCAGAGCCTCGAGCATCACCAACAGATCCTGCGCAATTCCCAGGACGTTCTAGAGGCCCTGGATTTGCCCTATCGCATCGTCAACGTGTGCGGAGGGGATCTTGGCCAACCCCAGATCCAAAAGTTCGACATCGAAACCTGGATGCCTTCGCGCGAGAGCTACGGGGAGACCCACTCGGCTTCGCGCTTCCACTCATTCCAGGCTAGGCGACTGAACCTGCGTTACCGGGATGCGGACGGAAAAGTGCACTTCTGCCATACGCTCAACAACACCGTGGCGGCTTCCACGCGCATGCTGATCGCCCTGATGGAAAACCATCAAACCGCCGAAGGGCAGATTCGCATCCCCGAGCCCCTGCGTCCGTATCTGGGCGGCCGAGAGTTGGTGGGCAAGCCCCTGTAGGCTCAACCAAAAAGCGCCCTCGCTGTGACTGCGTCTGGTCCGTTCCGTAGGGAATCGGATGTGGCAGGGCTACAGCCCAGGGAACCAGTCGTGGTGCGCTTGCAAGGACCCGGGATACACAACCCCGCCCCTATTTGTCCTTGGGGTCGTCCCCGGTTACCGGAGGCGGATCTTGGCCATCGCGTGTGACCGGATCCGTTTGGCCATCGGCCCCATCCTTTGGGTCCTTGGCCGCATCATCCCCTTCGGCGCCATTCTCCGACGGCAAGCTGGGGATCATCAGAAACACCTGCTCGCTCTCCTGCTTGCGCATGGCTTCGGGGATGCGAACCGTGCGTTGGTAGGTGACGGTCATGCGAGCCGTGCTTTGGAATTCCAATTGTTCCTGGAGGAGTCGCGGGGTGTTCTCCAGCGTTAGGGTGATCACAATCGATGCGGGCAGCCCCTTGTAAGTGTCGTTGGTGACTTTCTCCGAGCCCCATTCCGTGATGACCTCGGCCTCGTCCCCGTCCTCGGTAAAAACTTCGATGGTGAAGGCCTTCACGCGGTCCGATAGGAAGGTGTAGTTGCCGCCCTGGTAGGGCAGCTCGTCCACTCCGAAATCCTCGCGGCGGAAGAGTTCCAGGAACTCGTCATCGTCCCGGTTGGAGCGTGTCACGTAACCCACTTCGCAGACCTGGCTGCGACGCATGAGGCCGTCGATCATGACCGGCTCGCGACTCGAGGTCGTGGTGATGAAATCGATGCGGTCGGCGTCCAGGCCATAAAGGACGCGATCATTGATTTTCATGTGCTCCGCGGCAGGCCGGCCCAGAATATGCAGGCCGCGCAGGTCCTCTGTGATGAGGTCCATGATGATGGGCCCCGCCATCTGGGTTTCCTGGGTGTTGTGGATCCGGTCCCGGGTCAAGCGCACGGCGGAGAGCACTTGCAGGATGGTCACCAGCATCATGGACATGATGGCCACTGCGATCATGACCTCGATGATTGTGAAAGCGGAACGCTGGTTGGGGGCCGGGTTACCTCGCATCGTCGCCCTCCCCGGTGGCGCCGGAGTCCGCACCCGTGTCTTCTATGACTTCGCCGTTTTCATCCAAGGGGTCGTCCTTGCCGTACACCTGCTCCCATGGAATCCAGGATTCCAATTCGATGAAATCGGGAAGGTCGGAGTGCTTGGGGAAGGAGACTCGGATGATCACCTTCTCGAAGGGCTCGTGTTCGCCTTCGAGCTCCTCATCGGTTTCATTTTCCAGGCGGTACTGTTCCTTGGCCTGCCAGTTGTCAAATGGCCTTTGCTCCCCGTACCGGTCCTCGCTCGAGCGCGTGGGCAAAACAGCGTCGCCAAAGGCCACTTCGTAGGCCATGTAGGGGGCGATCTCCTCGTCGTACGTACCTGTCAGCACCTCGTCTCCATCGACCAGGAATTGTCCCGTGGCAACCTCACCTAGAGTTCGCAGTGCCATCTCTCGGGCAAGCTTGACCTCGTGGGTATGGGCCGCGGTCGTTTGTGCAGCCGTGAGCGCACGCAGGGTGTACGTGATCGTCAAGCCCACTAGGGCGATGGTGATGGCGGCTTCAGCCAGCGTGAAGCCAGCTCGCGATTTGCTTGCGGTGATCTTCATGGGGCTCTATTCGAAATCGTCGTCCTCGGGTTGTTCGCGCTCAAACATACCATCGTGGAATTTGATCAGACCGGTGAGCGCCATGACTTCCACGGTGAATAGGTTGTCGAAGCGGGGTTGGCTGAGCATCACGTAGTGGGAGGATGCGGCGCCG
>JARGOW010000216.1 GCA_029212955.1 Planctomycetota bacterium
CCCGAACTGGATGCCGCAGAGCAAAAGGAACTGGTTCGCAAATCCTGGGTGCACTTGGTGGACATGTCCTTGACCGCGCCCTTCGCAGCGCGAGGTTTGTTGGGCAAGAAGATCGGTGATTGTGTGGACGTGCGCATGACCGACGATGCCCGGGAGTTGATCGAGAAGGGCACACCTTCGATCCTGATGGGTTGCCATGTGGGCCATTGGGAGGTGGCCGGTCTGCTGCACTCGACCATGGGGTTTGACCCGGTATTTGCCGTGGCCAAAGCCCCTCGCAACGATCCGCTTTCCCGCTACATGCAGCGCACGCGGGAAGCCCAGGGCGGGCGCTTGTTGCCCCAACTCGACGCCATGAAGAGCGTTCCAGCGGCCATCCGGGGTGGAGGCTCGATCATGTTCATGCTCGATCACCGACCCCGACGCAAACCCGTGTTCGCACCCTTTTTCGGCAGGCCAGCCGCCTGCGGCCGCAGCGCGGGAATTCTCCTGCGACGGGTGGCGGCACCGATCGTTTTCTATTCGTGCTGCAAGAGCGATGGGGACCGCCCCTACGAATTGCTTTACGGGCCGGTCTTGCACCCCGAGGACCTGGCTACCTTGAATCCCACCGAGGTCGCCACCCGGATCAACCAGGTCTATGAGGTGCTCATCCGGCGGCATCCGGAGCAATACCTTTGGCTCCATGATCGATTTCGCCGCATGCCACGCACCTGGGAGGCCCTGGAGCGGGCCCAGGCCAAGGGTCTGGAGTATCCCTTTCCCTGGGACGAGCTCGGGTAGGGCAGGGGCCCATCCCACCGGGACCGGGTTGGGCGCCGGGCGGCTGGGCTGGTCCCTCAGTCCAAGGAAGAGTCGAAGGTCTCAAAGGGCTGTTAGACAGGGGGCAAATGCGGGCATGGGGCCAGGCTTTGGGCCCAACGGGGTGATTCGGAGGGGGGGAAGGATTATCCTGCCGGGGCCCAGGTCTCTCCAGATCCCAAACCCATGAGCTCCTCTTCCACACCCCACCCTTTCCCGGCCATGCAGGGCGTGAACCTGTACCCCCTGGCCGATCGCGAATCCCTGGTCACCACGGACGACTTTTGTTCGGTTCCCGACCCCGTGCCCGGATTCGGTGCTTTCGTGGATGCCCTGCCCGACATCTACGCGGGTTTGCATTTCAAGCAATTGGTGGATCGGGTGGTGGCGGCACGCAAGGCGGGCAAGCCCGTGGCGGTGGCCATGGGAGCCCACGTGCTCAAGGTCGGACTGGCGCCCTTGCTCATCGACCTGATGGAGCGCGGTGTGATCACCCACGTGGTGCTCAACTCGGCGGGCGCCATCCACGATTATGAAATCGCAACGGTGGGGCGCACTTCCGAACGGGTGGACACCCAATTGCCCAAGGGCGAGTTTGGTTTTGCCGATGAGACCGGGCGCGCGATCGCCCGGGCGGCCGAGCGTGGAGCCCATCCCGAGGACGGGGCTGAGGTCGGCTTTGGTCGAGCCCTAGGGCGATGCTTGATCGACGACAAAGCTCCCAATCTACACCTCTCCGTTCCCGCGGCCGCGGTTCGCCTGGGCGTGGGCGTCACCTGCCATGTTTCCATGGGCGCGGACATCGTGCACATGCACCCCGCCTGCGATGGTGCGCACCTGGGCGCGGCCGCCTTGGCCGATTTCCAACACGTGTGCAAGATCGTTTCGGAGTTGGACGGGGGCGTTTGGATCAACGTGGGTTGCGCGGTGATCCTGCCCGAGATTTTCCTGAAGGCTGTCAGCGTGGCCATCAACCTGGGCCATAGCCTGGAGAACATGACCACCGCGAACCTGGACATGATCCGTCAATACCGGGCCGAAACCAACGTGGTGCGGCGCCCGCCTGGAACCGGCATCACGCTGATCGGGCAACACGAACTTTTGCTGCCCCTGTTTCGCATGGCTGTGCTCTCCAAACTCGCCGAATAACCATGAATTCCAATCCCATTGAAAACCGTTTGCTCGAAGAGCGTTTGACCTCCCTCGGCAACCCGCGCCTCGCGATCATTGGCGACCTGATCATGGATCGCTACATGATCGGCGATGTGAGTCGAATATCGCCCGAAGCGCCGATTCCTGTGCTGGCGGTCAAAACCAATGAACTGCGACTGGGTGGGGCAGGCAATGTGGCCGCCAACCTGAGGGCCATGGAGGCCCAGGTGGAAGTGGTGGGAGTCGTGGGCGATGACGGCCTGGGCCGCGCCATGCGCGAGGAATTCGAAGCCATCGGCGCCACCGTGGATGGGCTCGTGATCGCGAACGATCGGCCCACGATCGAAAAGACGCGCATGATGAGCGGCGTGCAGCAAATGCTGCGCGTGGACCGCGAGGACCTCAAGTCCATCACCGCGGATGTGGAAGCCAAGGTCATCGAAGCCGCCCTGGCCGCTGTCTCCCGCTGCGATGGGATTGTACTCTCGGACTATGGCAAGGGGCTCTTGACCGTCAAGGTGATCTCCACGGTCATCGCGGCGGCCCGCGAACGGGGTGTACCCGTGCTCGTGGATCCGAAGGGCTCGGACTTCACCCGCTATCGCGGCGCGACCCTGGTCACTCCCAATCGCAAGGAGGCCGAACTGGCCCTGGGCCGCCCCATCCCGGACCTGGAGTCCCTGCCAGTGGCGGCCGATGAACTGACCGCCCAGGCGGAGCTCGATCTGATCGTGATCACGCTTTCCGCGGACGGCATTTACTTCCGCAGTCGGGGCAACCCCAAGCGGGAGGGCCGCATCCCTGCCGTGGCTCGAGCCGTGTACGACGTGACCGGTGCCGGCGATACGGTCGTCAGCCAGTTGGCCCTCTACCTGGCCCTGCGTTGGGATATCGCCGATGCGGTTGCCATGGCGAACCACGCCGCTGGGGTGGTGGTCGAGCGATTGGGAACCCACTCCGTGACCCGTTCCGAATTGATGGCACGCCTGATGGCTTCGCGCCCCAAGACCGGCAAGGTTCTCGGGGATGGGGACTTGGCTGGAGCCATCGAAGAGTGGCGCCGCAAGGGCAAGCGCATCGTCTTCACCAATGGTTGCTTCGACGTGATTCACGCGGGGCATGTGTCCTATCTGCGCTTTGCCCGGGATAAGGGGGACGTGCTGATCGTTGGGGTGAACAGCGACGCCTCCGTTTCCAGGCTCAAGGGTCCGACCCGCCCGGTGAACTGCATCGAGGATCGATTGCAGGTCTTGGCCGCCATGGAAATGGTGGACGCGGTGGTGTCCTTTGAAGCGGACACGCCCAAGGAAATCATCGAACGTGTGACCCCGGATGTGCTCGTCAAGGGCGAGGACTGGGCCGACAAGGGCGTGGTCGGTCGCGAATGGGTGGAGTCCCATGGCGGCCAGGTCGTACTCGCTCCTGTGATGGCTGGACGGTCCACCACATCGATTCTAGAACGGGCCAAGAGTGGTGAGCGGGCCGATGGGGGAGAAACCCATTAGCCCCAGCGGGGAGAATTCCGGTCCGGAGGAGGAACGGCCCGTGCCCAGGCGCGTGCCGGTACCTTTGCTCAGCCTGTTTGGCTTTTTGATTTCAAGCATGGGCGCCCTGTGCGGGATCGGTGGCGGTTTGTTCACCACGCCTTTGACGCATTACGGCTTTCGGTTTCCCTTGAGGCGTGCCGTGCCGGTTTCCCTGGCGGTGGTGGCCACCGGCACGATCAGCGCCACGGTGACCGAATCCCTGCGCGAATCCAGCGATGTCCGTTGGGGTTTGGTGGGGATATTGGTGTTGTCTGCCCTCGCCGGCAATGTGCTCGGCTTCCATCTGGTTCCACGCATTCCCGTTCGCACGCTCAAGATGATCTTTGTGGTGCTGCTGCTCGGTGTGGGTTTGAAGGTGATGCTCTCCGCAGAGCATGGGGAGCTCGTCAGCCAGGTGACTCTGGCTTGGACCGATTACCTGGGCGTGATGGGTTTGGGGGTTTGCGCTGGGATTTGTGTCCCCTTGTTGGGCATTGGCGGGGGCATGATCCTCGTGCCTGGCCTTCTGTTCATGGTTCCCGAGATGGGATACCTGGGGACCCGAGCCACGAGCATGGCCGTGGCCGCTTTCATCGCGAGCCGTTCCCTTTGGCGTTATTCCCGCCAGGGCCAGGTGGACTGGCACACGGCGCGTTGGTTGGCTTTGGGTTCCCTGGTGGGTGCGTGGGGCGGCGTGGCCCTGGTCCATGTGCCGGGTGTGGCATCCAGCGCTCAATTCGCCATGGGATTGGTGCTCTGGTTCTCGGCCGTGCGGTTCGGTTTCGACGTGTTCGGTCGCAAGAAAACGGCCTAGTTTCGGAGTTTCCCTGGGGCTGGCGAATCACGGTTGAAGTCCGGGGCCAGGGCTTCTCGATGGGGCCTCATGCGTTTCGCCGGCCTGCTTGCCGGGTCAGGCCGAGTTTCGGGATCGAACAGTTTTTCCGGTTTGGGAAGGCAATGCTTTAGGAACTTTCATTGCATTCCGAAGGGGTTGGCGGGGGATTTGACAATGAAAGAGAGGGGAGAAGTCCGCCATGCGGACTGTGCGAGCTTCTGGGCTCGCGGCGTGGTTTTGCTTGCGCTGGCTTTGTCCGGGTGCATGGGGGGAAGCTCAAGTTCGGGTTTCCCGATCACGGTTTCGTTCTTGTCGGGGACGGGTAGCTCAGCGGAGGGCGGCGGAAACCTGATCGCCACCGTAGTGCTGCATACGGCGGCCGGTCCGTTGGTGGATCCGGTGACCGTGGATGTGGGCGACATCGGGACCGGTACCGGAACGGTGGGCGTGGACTACCATGCCTTCGGCATTCAAACCGTGACGTTTCCGGAGGGCTCGGTTGACGGGGCACAAAGGACACTCACGATCGATCCCATCGACGATCTCAGCGTGGAAGGGGTACACAAGACGGTGCGGTTGACCCTGTCCAATCCCGTGGGTACGGCGCTTTCGGGATCGGTGCAATTCCTGGCAACGCTTTTGGATGACGATGTGGCGCAGATCCGGTTTGATGACGGGGGCAGCGTATCCGTTGCCGAGGGTGGCGGGGCCCATACGGTAACCCTGGAATTGATCCTTGCCGGGGGCGTTCAATTGGATGTGGACGCGGCCGCCCAGCTCTTCGATGTAGGATCCGGCTCCGCCACGGTGGGCCTGGACTATGCTGCGTTTGTACAGGGCGCACCGGTTTTTGTCGCCGGTAGTTTGAATGGGGCGACACTTCCGTTTTCGGTCCAGGTGCTGGACGATGGAAATGCGGAGGCCAACGAAACGATCGTGCTTTCGTTGGGCTCGCCTTCCGCGGGTACGGCCATCTCGGGTGCGGTTTCCCAGATGATTACGATCCAGGACGATGACGGAGGAAGCCCACAGGCATTCGTCGCCAGTGAGGGGCTGACCGGGATCGAAAACTCCCTGGTGGCCGGGGAGTCGGTGGACTTGGGGACCTCGGTTGCGGGATCTTTTGCCAATGTGGGAACACTCTTGCGGGTCACCAACGCGGGCAACCAGCCCATGGAATTGGGTCCTCCGGTCTTGTCTGGCTCCAACGCGGAGGATTTTCTAGTCGAAGTCGAGCAGGCTTCCTTGGCGTTCGGAATGGCGCCCGTGGCCTTGAGCGGTATGCATGATATGTACACTCCCATGGCGGTGGGAGCTCCGGACCCCGGTCCAGGCTTGGCTTTGACCCTGGACGAAATGGGTTTGGCAGAATTGCATTCGGTTTCGCAGGCCCGGTTGATCGCATTTCCCTTGCCCGACCATGGGGAGGTCACGTTGGAGTTGGAGCGCATGCGGCTGCCGATTGCGCGCGATGCCGTTCTGATGGTGGATGGGGTTGCCGCGGAGGGAGGGCTGTTGGCCGCGGTCGGTGGCTTGAGCCTGTGGAAGGGCACTGTGCTCGAGATCCCTGGCTCCAATGTGTTCCTTTCGTTTACGGACGCTGGGCCGGAAGGCGTGGTGGAGCTTCCCGAGGGGGAGAACCGTTACATTCACCTGTACACCGAAACCCCTGCTACAGCCCTGGCCCCGGCGGCTTGCCGACTCGTAACGGAGCACGAGTTTCTGGCCCTTGGGGGCGAGCGTCCACCGGTGCTTTGCGCCGGGGAAGTTCCCGTTCCAGGCGTGGAGCCGGAGAGCCTGGAGATCGCCTCCCTGGCCCCGCCTGGAACCGCATCGCTGACCGCGTCCAATTGTGACCTGGCCATCGAAACGGATTTTCAGCTGTACCAAAAGTTCGGCTCGGTTTCGGGCACTAGCACCTATGTCACCAAGCTCATCGCCACGGTCAGCGCCCAGTACTACACGGATATTCAAACGACCCTGTCCATCTCCTACCTGGGTGTCTATTCGAATTCCAATGACCCCTGGACTTCCCAGGATGGAGGTGGGGATGCGGGCGATCTACTTGCCGAATTCCGTGGGGATTGGAATGCCAACGGTTGGCCTGCTCCAGCAAACCTGGCGCACTTCATTTCGGGAGCGGGACTAGGTGGCGGAGTCGCATACCTCAACACGCTTTGCAATTCCTCCTACGGATATGGGGTGAGCGGCAACATCAACGGGAATGTGAACTGGGATGGGTGGACCGGGAATCCGGGCAGCTTCACCTGGGACTTTGTGGTGGTGGCCCACGAATTAGGGCACAACTTTGGTTCGAGCCATACCCAGGATTTTTGCCCACCGATCGACCACTGCTATACCAATTGCGAGGGCAGTACGAATTGCACCCAGGGCACGATCATGAGCTATTGTCATACGTGTGGAGGCATGGACAATATCGACCTTCGCT
>JARGOW010000217.1:0-547 GCA_029212955.1 Planctomycetota bacterium
CCAAACCCCGAAAGGCCAGATACTGGGCCAAGGCTTCCTGTTCGACCAACACCACGCCTCCGCCAGCCCAATGCCGATCCTGGCCATCCTTCTTGGGGCCCGAAACCCAAAACTCATCCCCTGTTTCCATGCAGAAGTGGTTCCCGGCTATCCCCCCACCCGTGGCACGTCCCAGGGAACGACCATCGAAGTAAACCGTTCGTCCTGATTTCGACAACTGTCCAAGCCCAATCCAAGCTGGGCCCCTGCCCCCGGACCCAGACTTCAATTCAATGTAGAGTAGTTTTTGCTTCACTTGCTTTGTCCTAAACGTCCCACTCGCCTAGTATGGGAATTTGAGTTTTTGTAGCCGTGTATTCCAGTCGGGATCACTCCATGCCAAGCCCTTTCCAAATCCGATCGAATTCAGAAACGGGCGCAATCCAATCCTTCCCCCTGGAGTTTCGCATGGTCGCCAAACCAAGCAACGCACCTGGGTGATCCGAGCGAATGGTGAGATCGGTCGAAACCGCGGTCCAATCCTCTCCGGAAGAGGTCACTTTCCTGT
>JARGOW010000217.1:557-6760 GCA_029212955.1 Planctomycetota bacterium
CGACTACGAAAGCACTAAATGCCTAGCTTCAAAGCACTTGCCCACCCACCGGCCACATGCGCCCCACACCCGCCATCACGGGTTGCACAATCGATGCATGGCCCTGTGCAAATTTTGACCGTCCAATGACTCCCAAGTTCCACGCCTTCGCCATCACTCACCGGGGGCACGGCCATACCAAAGTTCCCGTTCGGTGAACAATGTGTCCCCGTTACCGAAGTAGGAGCCGCCGAAGGGCTTGCCGGTCTCGAGGTCGTAAAAGGTCACATGGGGGTAGCCGGGGCCGGGAATCGTGTGCTGCATGACGAAGGAACCTTGGCCCTGCAATACCTTGGAGTGATTGGGCAATTCACCCTCGGGTTTGGGTTTGCGCTCCACGTCTTCCGTGGCCGTGGTCCCCAAGTAAAGGGTGGCTTCGTCCCTGGAGCGCAGGTCATAGGTTCCGTGCACGGTCAGGGTCGTTCCTTCCAAAAGATGGGAGGATGAGGCCAACACGCGATCGATCGTGATGTGGTCTCCAAAGGGGAAATCGCTGGCCCCGATTTCATACTCCATGGGGTAGGGATCCACGGAAAGCACAGCGGGTTCGGTGGACTGGCAAGCGATGAGTGCGAGAAGGGCCGGAGTCAGGCGAAGGCAATTCATGGGTTGGATCCCCGTGGGGTGGTGGTGAAAAAAAACGTGTGGTTGCATGGTACTACCGCCGGGGCTTTCCGGGGTTGCGGCCGCCCCAGGGCCTTCCAGGGGCCCCTGAAGCCCGATTTCGAACACCCGGGACAGAATTCCATCGTTTCCTGGCACCCCTCCCCCGGCATTGGCGCACGGGTTGGTGAAGAGAGAGCCCCCCGGCCTCCCAAGCAGCCCAAAAAGCCCCAACCGATCCTTCCGATGCGACCCCTTCAATCCCTCACCCTCGCCCTCCTGCTCACCCTATTCTTCTCCAGCTGCGCCACCATCACGCGCGGCTCCACGGATTCAGTCATCGTGCGCACTCAACCTTCCGGTGCCCAGGTCACCCTGTCCAACGGCATGACCGGCACCAGCCCGGCCAGTTTCGAATTGCCGCGCAAGCACACGGTCGTGGTCAACATCTGCAAGCCTGGCTTCCAACCCGTCGAAGTCACGCTCAACCCCGTGATGACCGGAGAGGGTGGCACCCACATGGCGGGCAACCTGCTAGCGGGTGGGTTGATCGGCGCTGCGGTGGACGCGGGTTCAGGTGCGATCTACGACCTGACCCCCAATCCCTTGGAGGTTACCCTGGTTCCCATCCCCGGGCACAACGGCAACTACGATCGCCCCTACGATGAGTCCATGCGGGAGTTCCACGGGGACTTGGCCCAAGCCATCCGCGACGAGGATCTCCAGGACTTTGAGATGGACGAGGCCTACGAAATGGAACACGAGGCGTACCTGGAAGCACGCCGAGCGGCCTACGATGCGGAAGACATGTCCGATATCCCCATGGACGCTCCCGAGGAGTATGGCCACGTTCCCGCCTCCCCTGACGAGCCCGAATACGAAGGCCCCGCCATTCCCCACCAAACCGACTTGCCCCCCGGCACGGAAACGCAACCGGTAGTCCCCGCCCCCGGAGTCACCCCGACTGCGGAAAATACCGGACCCCGCCCCCAGGCAACTCCCTCGCACCGACCGGCCCAGGCCACCAAGAAGGAAAAAGGTGTGCTGAAATTCGAATAGGCCTCTCCTGCGCCCCATCCCCAGCGCCCCGGCGGTTTTCACCCGCCGGGGCGCTGTCGTAGCGATTCGGGGCCCCGGGGATGCAAACTTGCGACAAGCACGGCGTTCGACGGTTGAAAGCCTAACCCGAGCACCATGCGCTCCCTAAGATCGAGGACTCCGACCCCTTCGACTTCCGCACCGAGCCCCCATGAGCCAATCGCCCATCACCCCACAAGACACGGTCCCGCCCGCCATCCTGGGCCGTAACCCGGAAGACCCCAGCGGCGCACCCTCGCAACGCTCCAACGTGGAAGAAGCCGCCTGCGCCTCACTGCACTACGCAACCGGCGCCACGGGAAAAGCCACCGTCGCCGTGTACCGCAGCGTGCAAGACCTGGACCGCGGCGGCATGGTTCTGCGCTTTGCCATCGAAAACGGGGAAGCCTCGTTCCTGCCCACCGCCACCCTCACCCCCGAGGGCGTGGACATCCACATCGCCGGCGAAGCCGAAGCGGAAGCCATGGTCATCGCACTGCAGACCGCCCTGGTGCAACTCAACGCCGACCGGGCCAAAACCGTGGGCGTGCAGATCATGTGAAGCTGGCCCCGCTTGGGCCAGCAACGGCCCTCCGGGTTGTGAGAGCCCCGGATTAGCTTTCCATTTCGATCTCGCCCAGGTCGCCGTTTTCGTCCACAGACAAGGCGAGCACGTATTGGGAGACATCGCCGGGCAAGGAAAAGTCGAGTCCGGTGAGCTGGCCATCCCCATCGGTGCAGAACCTGCATTCGAGCAGGTCCAAGACCTCCTCCGAATCGGGACTCTTGGACCCCGTGTGCTTCTTCCAATAGGTGTCCTCCACTTCCTCCAAGTGATGGGAGACGAAGAGTGTGCTGCCGTACTCCCCCTCTTCAGTTCCAAAAGATTGTTGGATGGCTTGGCGCGCAGCTTCTTCCACGGCTCGATGGCATAGGTCACTCATGGGTTTGTTGCCGGACTCCTAACTGTCCTGGCGGCTAAGGAACCAGGCACCTGCGGCTTCCAAGAAAGCCTCGATTTCTGCATCCGAGTGACCCAGCGATTCGTGGTGGGTCCAAGCCCAGTCGGTGACCCTTGCGCCACTGATCGGTGGAGCATCCGCCACCTGGTCCAGGTAGGCCGCTTCCATTTTCGCGGTGCGCGGAAAAATGTGGAAGTGGATCTGGGGGTTCATCTCAGCGAATTTCATCACATAAACGCGGCCCGGTTGGATGACGTCGAGAACCAATGATTCGGCCTTGGCAATGCAATCGAACAGGTCGGCTGATTGCTCAGGGGTCAGTTCACCGATGCGCGTGCACGGGGCCTTAGGTTGCACGATGAGGTATCCGGGGATGCGGTATCCTGAGGATTGCTCCACGGTGGTGTGCTCGGTTTCTAGGATGATTCGTTGGGACATGGAATACAGCGGGAGGTCTTTGGCGAGACGCCAGGGTAACAAGTCCCCTGTCCTGGAAGCCACGCTCGCCGGTGCCCACGGATCGAAAGCGGCCTGTGCCCGAATTGGATTCCTCACTTCTGGAGTCCGAGCCGAGTGGTCGCTACGAGCGACCCCTCCCATAAGGCCCGGAGGAGATTTCCCCCTTTGCGTTTCGTGTTGAGAAATTTATGCAATCGGTTGGGCCGAAACTTCAAGCGGACGATAGGCTTTCGGCGTACCCCATCCAACGATCCCATGTTCCAGCTAGACGTATATTGCCAGAGGTCTCTCTCCGGCATCTCCCCAAATACATCGATCGAGTCCATTGCACGCCGTGCGCGCGCAATCGCCTTTATCCCGGAGTGTGCGACCCAAGGTCTCACCCTGCGGGATTCGCTTTTTAAGGGTCATTACTCCGGACAAGCGGGGCTCGCCCGATGAAACGGAAAGTCATGCTCGGAGCCCTGCTCTGGACCCTGTTGATCACGCTCCTGCACATCCAGCAGAACGTTGGATTCAGCAATCTAGTTCGAAAGGTAGAGGTTATGCGCGGGGAGAGGCCCGCCGATCTAATCGTGGGCTTCCTGCCCGTTACGTGACACCTCACCTGCCCGGTGACCAGTTGGGTCACCACACATTCCGAACAGGGCTCCGTGTTTGAGTCCATGAAATTCACCGATTGGCCCACGGTCAAGGAATCCCTGATCGCTAAGGAGATCGGAGGGGCCTTTATTCTGGCGCCCATGGCCATGCAATTGGTCACCGACGGGGTTCCCATCAAGGTCGTATACCTGGGACACCGCGACGGCACCGCCCTGGTCGTGGCTAAGGATGGCCCCGTGCGGCGCTTCACCGACCTGCGCGACAAAATCATCGCCGTGCCCAGTCGCTACTCCAACCAGAACCTTTTGATCCACCGCCTGCTTGCCGAGAACGGCATGACGCGGGATGACGTGGACATCCGCGAGGTTCCCCCGCCCGAACACCCCACGGCTCTCGCGGCCGGATCCATCGACGCGTACATCGTGGGCGAGCCCTTTGCGGCCAAGGGTGAAATGGATGGGATCGGCCGTGTCCTGCACCAGACCAAGGACGTTTGGCCCGGCTTCATTTCTTGCGTGCTGGTCGTTCGGGACGACCTGATCGAGGACCGCCCTGAACTCATCCAAGAGTTGGTCGATGGCATTGCCCGCTCGGGAAAATGGCTGGACGAGGACATCGAACACCGCATGCAAGCCGCGGAAGTGGCCGGCAAGCACTACTACCAACAACCTACCGACCTGCTCAAATTCGTGCTGTCCAAACCCCCCGACCGGGTGAAGTACACGCGCTTGGAACCCCTGCGTGAAGACTTCGATGAGATCATGACCCTGGGCGTGAGTGCGGGCGTACTCAGTGAAACCATCGAATTCGATCGTTACGTGGATCCTCAGTTTGCGAAGCGCGTCCCTGAAGCGTGGAGCATGGACCGCCTGCCCGAAGAAACCGGACAAGAAGGACGAGTGCGATGATCTCTGGATTTCTATTGTTGCTCTTGGGCTGCGCCATCGTCGGAGTGTTCCGACGCGGCGAACACGCCAGCCAAGCCTGGACCTTGCCCATCGGCGTGACGCTGGTCGGTCTCGCGTTTTGGCAGTTGGCCTGCGTGATCTCCGGCAGCCAGACCTTTCCCACCCCATGGGAAACCGCGGCTGCCATGGTCGAGCTGATCCAGGTGGGCCGCCTCATGGGCGACATCGTGGCCAGTTTGTTCCGGGTCACCTGGGGCTTCTTGCTCGCCACGGCGGTCGCCATACCCATCGGTCTTGTGGTCGGCTGGTCCACGGTTGGTTTCCGGGCCATGAACCCTATCATCCAAGGCCTGCGACCCATTTCCCCCATCGCCTGGATCCCGATCGCCATCCTTTGGTTCGGAATCGGTGATGGCGCGGGCGTGTTTCTGATCTTCCTATCCTCGTTCTTCCCCATCGCCGTGGGCACCATGGCCGCGGTCCGGAACATCAGCAAGGTACACCGTCGCTCCGCGCTCAACTTCGGTTTGACCGGCTTCGAATTGATGCGCCGGGTGGTGTTGCCCGCCGCCTTGCCGCAAATCATCACCAGCCTGCGCATCGCCCTGGGCGTGGCTTGGCTCGTGATCGTGGCCGCCGAAATGGTGGGCATGAACTCGGGACTTGGTTACCTGATCAATGATGCTCGCAACATGGGTAGCCGCTACGACCTGGTGGTCGCGACCATGATCGTCATCGGCTTGATCGGCATCGTGCTCGACCTTTTGATTCGCCAATTGGAGCGCTTCGATGAAGTCCGCTGGGGGTATGCAAACAAATGAACGATTCGAAAAACACATCCTTTTCGAAGGCGTTTCCAAGAGTTTTGACCAAAGGGGGAAAACCCTCGAAGTACTTGAAGCCGTGGACCTGGAGGTCAAAGCCGGCGAATTCGTTTGCCTGCTAGGCCCTTCTGGATGTGGTAAGTCCACCCTGCTCAATGTGGCGGGTGGATTTGAAACCCCCACCACCGGCGTGGTGCGCGTGGACGGCGAGGTCGTCAACGGACCTAGCCGCAAGCGCATCTTCGTCTTCCAGGAGTACGGAATCTTTCCCTGGGCTTCGGTGTGGGACAACGTGGCCCTCGGGTTGCGCGAATTGCCCAGCGCCGACCGCGACCGCATCGTGCAGTCCACCATCGACCTGGTTGGGCTCAGTGGATTCGAACGCTCCTACCCCATGGAGCTTTCCGGCGGCATGAAGCAACGGGTGGAAGTGGCCCGCGCCCTGGCCGTGGAACCCGACGTGCTATTCATGGATGAACCGTTCGGCGCCCTGGACTCACTCACCCGCCTGAGCATGCGCTCCGAATTGGTGCGCCTTTGGAAGGAACGCGAACCCACCATCGTCTTCGTCACCCACGACGTGGAGGAATCCATCCAATTGGCCGAGCGCGTGGTGGTGCTGTCGGATCGCCCCGGAAAGATCGCCGGTCAACTGACCATCGACTTGCCCCACCCCCGCGACCCTTCCGAGCCAAAACTGGTCGACATGCGCCGTCAACTGTTCCAGT
>JARGOW010000218.1 GCA_029212955.1 Planctomycetota bacterium
CCTCCACTAGGAACGGCGTGCGGAACACTCCCCGGTGGGAGTTCCAACGGCGCGCCATGTAACCTTGCAGATGGTGGCCGGGGATGAGTTCGTGGTGCACCACGGCCCGGGAGAAGTGCCGGTTGTTGCCGCGCATGGATTGTAGCTTGGCTTCGTGGCCCATGTCCTGGGTGGGGTAGGCGATGGAGATGACCTCGCCGCCGGTGAAGTAGGGGCTGAAGCGCTGGCGTTCCGCCGACATCATTTGCATGCGCCAGGTCGTTTTGCAGTGCTCTGGAATGGTGACCAGGTCCCGGTCCTCGAAGAATTGTGTGGCCTCGTTGGCCATGTCCAGGATCAGTCGGGCTTGTTCGCCGGGTTCGACCTGGATGCCACGAACCTTGGCTTGGGCTGCGCGCCAGTCGCCTTCCAAACCCATTTCGGTGGCCGCCCGGGCACGATGTGTGTCGCACCAGGCAAACTCCTTCTCGGCGATGGCGAGCAATTCCTCGGGGGAATAGGCGATGCGTTCGTTCTCGAGGGCGGAGAGCAGGCGCTTCCGGCCGATAGGATCACCGATCAGGCGGTCCTCGTCATCCGGGTCGATGCCCCCGATGGTTTCCTCGAGGAATTTGCTGTGGGCCTCCAGCGCCTTGTCGAGCTTCTTCCAGGGGGCTTCGCACCACCAGGTGACCTCGGGGTGGGACTCGGCCTCGAATCGATACCATTGGCGGATGGCCCGATGCAGGCGACCGTTGGTGCGTGCGACCCGGCGCATGAGGGAGGGGTTGAGTTCGGCGTCTTCCTCCCGATCCGCTTGGTCCTCTTTCCAGCGTGCCTGCCAATCTTCCATGGCTTGGGTGGCGGCGTGCATGGCTTCCGCGCATTCCCTGGCGTCGGAGAACTCGCGGGCGGAATAGGCTTCGAGCAGGGGGAGAAGGAAGGATCGATACTCAAGAAAGGGCGCTGCATCGGCTTCCCTCTTCTGTTCGCTAGCGAATTCTTCGCCGGCGAAATCCAGGTGGTCCGAGAGCATCAGGAAGTCGATTTGGTCCCGCCGCGAAAGATCGTCAAAGTCCACAGCGCCCAAGCGTTGAAACCAATCGGCATTCAGGCTGGCGAAAGCCGAGTTCCGGGCCTGGGATAGCGGATAGGGGTACAAGCGTTCCAGGGCGCCTTTGTCCTCACGCCATTGCTGGATCAGCTCCGGCATGGTGGCGGTGATGGCGGGGCGGGACGATTCCGGGGCCTGGGCCAAGGCGGGTCCAGAGAGGAGGACAAGGCAAGCGAGGGAGAGGAATTTGGGCATGGCCAGATTGTAGCGCCGCTTCATAAATCCAGGCTGGAGTTTTGGGGCAGCAGTCCATGGTGCCGCCCGATTTTCCGTGGTTGTGAATTGGTTCCCCGACCTCACTCCCAGCGCGGTTCCACGCCGAGCAATTTGCGCACGAAAAAATCCCGTTGGCGCCGGGTGCCGTAGGGTGTGCCCGCGGCCCCATGGCCCACCCCGGGCATGACGAGCAGCTCGAAGTCTTTGTCCGCATCGATCAGCGCCGAAACCACCTGCATGGTCGACGCCGGGTCCACGTTCTCGTCTGTCTCGCCCACGATCAGGAGCAGGTCACCGGTCAAGCGATGGGCTTGGGTCACGTTGGATTGCTCCGCGTAGTGGGGGCCAATCGGCCAGCCCATCCAGGCCTCGTTCCACCAGATCTTATCCACGCGATTGTCGTGGCAACCGCAGTCGGCCACGGCCGCGTGGTAGAAGTCCCCATGGGCCAAGAGGGCGCGCAGGGCGCTTTGGCCCCCGGCCGATCCCCCGTAGATTCCGACCCGGGTGAGGTCCATGGCGGGTTCGTGCTTGGCCGCCGCTTCGATCCAGGGTCGCCGATCCGGAAAACCAGAGTCACCCAGGTTCTTCCAGCACACATCGTGGAAGGCCTTGCCCCGGTGGTTGGTACCCATGCCATCGATCTGCACCACGATGAAACCCAGCTCCGCCATGGCTGCGGGGCCGGTGGTGGCACGGAAGGACTTGGGCACGAAGGCCCCATGGGGACCCGCATAAATCGATTCGATAACGGGGTAGGTGCGGCCGGATTCAAAGTTGGAGGGCCGGTGGATGATGCCCCAAATGTCCGTGGTGCCATCGCGTCCCTTGGCGACAAACCGCTCCGGCGCGCGCCATCCCGTGGCTTCGAGTCTGGAAGCGTTGCCCCGTTCGAGTACGGCCACCAAACCTCCATCCTTGGCGCGTCGCAGCTCGTGCACGGGCGGCAGGTCCACGCGACTGTAGCTGTCGACATAATGTCGGCCGTCTGGAGACCAGTCGAGACTGTGAGTGCCGTCGCCCTGGGTCAGTTGGACCGTCGAACCGTTGTCCAGGTTCACCCGCACAAAATGGATGTGGTAGGGGTCCTGGCCCGGGAAAGGACCAGCCATGCGAAGGAGGGCGGATCGGTCTTCGCCGGTTCCTTCCGTGATGCTTTCCACACCGCGCATCAGACCGGGCCCGCTGGTCAGTTTGCGCTCCACTTCACCGTTGCTGTTGAGCAGGTACAGGTGATTCCAGCCATCCCGTTCGGAGGCCCACAGGTACTGCAGCACCGTTTGGCCCGCGCGCTGGGAAACCAGTCGCCGCAGGTAAGTCTTGCTCGAGTAGTTCACGAAGGTCGGACTCGCCTCCTCGATGATCGTGCTCGTTTCCCCCGTGGAAGGATCGATCGCGATCAAGCGTTGAACCTGGTGCCCACGCTGGTTGTACAGGAATGTGAAACGTTGGGTGGTCGGCTCCCAGCGAAGGCGCGAGATGGACCATGGCGTTGGAAACAAAGAGTCGTCCATGGGGATTTCCCTGCGTTCCTGTAAATCGAAGAGTCGCGGGCGACGGTGGTCGATGCGGTCACCTGGCTTGAGGTAGTTGTAGACGTGCAGCTTGGGTTGCAGTTGGTCTCTTGGCGTGGATTCCACATAGTGCACCTGGCGGGAGTCGCCTGCCACCACATGCATGGCCACCACGTAGCGACCGTCACCGGACAGGGTTGTGCGGCCCCTGAATCCCGCTTCACGGGTTCCTTCGGTGGTCAGTGAAAACTGTTCGCCCGAGGCCTTGATTCGCACGGAGACATTGTGATCGCGGAGGAAGACGGCGTAGGGCAAGTCGCGGTTGGGGTTTGGACCCGAACCGCGGGACTTGGGCGCGGGAGTCCCCCCGTGGATCCAAGCCACGGGCCGACCGGATCGTGCCACGAAAGCGGCACGGGCCTTGCCATCGGAAGTGCGCGCCACCCAGGCGTGCCCATCGTAGGTCGATTGATTCCAGGATCCGCCGGGCGGGATTTCTCCGTAGGCCCTTTCCGCGCCGCGCCCGGGCACCCAAAACATGGTCAGGGGCACGTCCAAATCGTTGAGCACTTTCAGGGGACAGCCGGGGCCGCCATTGACGCTGGCCGACGGGAATTCGGTGGGGGATGCGTGCAGGGGTTGTGCCTCGCGGATTCCCATGTGGCTCACCTGGCCCGAGTCCAAATCAAAGCGCCAGGCGTCCATGGGCGATTGGAATTGCACGTAGAGAGCCTTTCCATCGAAGCCCATGGTGCCGGGCCCCGTCGTGCCCTGGGTGCCCCCTATCTTTTTGGCCGCGGTGCGGATTTCTTCGATGGAGGGCAGGGTCGTGCGCTCACCGGTGGAGGCGTCCATACGCACGCTTTCGCGTCCGTGGTCGCCTTCGCGAAGGAACCACAGGGCCCTTCCCCCGTCGATCCAAGTGGCGTTGAGGTTTTCGTTGGCGACCAAGCCCCTTGTGCGTTCGTGGCGGTTGGAGGCACGGTCGTAGTCGGCCTTCGATCCTTGGGTGAAGGCGGGGGCGGCAAGTGACAGGGCGAGCAGGAAGGAGGACGCCCTCAAGAAATGGTGCCTGTTCAAGATAGATGCGGAGCGACGGGTGGAGTGGGTGGGGAAGCGGGCCAACCGGTGGTCCTTGGGTTTCGGGCCACCGGGCGGACATGGGAAGGGTAGCACTCCTACTGGGAAGCGGGCAGAGTTCTCCGCATGGGAGAGCCCCGTATCTCGGAGAAACGGGCCGTCCAGCATGTTCCCTTAATCCATGCGGTAGCAAGGGATTGTGCGGGTCCACCGCTCGCTGGAGCGGGTATCTACGGGCCAACGCCAGCTCGCCCATAAGGTGATTCTCCCGAAGTGACTGAATGGGGTTCACGTTGGTATGGTAGGTGCGCTTTCATGTGTGGGCCAAGGTCGATGTGCCATGTCCCAGTAGGCTCTAGCTTTTTTCAACGCACCATTCTCTATGTCATATCCATCGATACGGGCCCTTTTCCTTCCTCTTCTCGGTGTATTCGTGCTCGGGATTGGCTCGATGAGTTCTGCACTTGCGAGTTCCTCTTCGCCCCAAACCTTTGACGGCGTCGGCGGACGCTTCGGAGGTCGGACCATATTGGGCGGAGGCGATGCGAGTAGAAACATCCTCCTGAAGTCAGAGGACGCGGGCATTCCCATCCATGTGCCCTTGGAAATGGTGGGGCCCGTGCAGTTCGAAGACGCACCCGTGATCCACGCGGTCATTTCAGAGCCCGAGGGCTTTGACAGGAAGCGTTACGGGCCCGCCGTTCTCGGCGAGGATGGAAGCCTTTCGCTGAGGCTCCCGCCGGAAGCCGTGGCAGGCACGCTCAAGTTGAACCGAGGCGACATGCGCTTCGTGGAGACCGCCGAATTTCGCGTGGAGGAGGGTGCCGTTCGATTTGCAGCTCCCTTGCAAATCGAATCCGGCTGCAGGGTGACTGTGAATGTGAGTCAGAACGGAGAGGTCTCGACCGGCGGCGTGAAGGGATTTTTCCTATTCAGTCGTGGAACTCCTGGATTGAAGCCGTCGCGCAAGGGGCGGTGGACCAGGGCGAAGGAGGGAAAAATCGCCCTAGGGCCGATCGTGCCGTCGGACCAAGGTTGGATTCTGATCAAGTGTCGCGGATACGGAACGGAGCTGATTCGCTTGGAAGAAGAGTTGGTGCAATGGCGAGGGGACGTGGAACTTCACGTGGACCTGAAACCCGAGTACAAACTCAAGGTCAAAGCGGAGCGCTTGCAGGGCCGTTCGCTCGATGGCGCGAAGATTTATGTGAACAACCAACCCTGGGGGCTGAAGTATGGTTTGATCGTCGGGCGGTTGGATCGGGATCGATTCTATTCCCTGAACGGGCTTGGGTCGGGGGCATACTTTGGGAGCGTCCTTGGGGAGGGGTTGTTGCCCGCACTGGAATCGATTCAGTTGGGCGGGGATCCAGGGGATACCGTCGAGTGGACTATAAAGGCCAATCCGGGATTGGGAGTGCGCGGCCAGGTCGTGTCAGCCGATGGCTCGCCCCTGGCTGGTGCCGGAATCCAGCTCCGCCCGGTGGTGGACGGTCGAGCCTTGGAGCCCATGCCCGATGAGTTTGCTTGGTCCGGCGTGGGCCGGAATCCGGATAGTCAGGAGAAGGGGACGGCGGATGACCAGGGGCTCTTTTTCCTGTCCGGATTCCAGCGCGCCAAGTCCTTCACCCTATTGGTTCAAGTTCCACCCGCGCCCGAAACCATTCCCGCAGGCCTCAAGCGAATACAAACCCGGAGATACGTGCGCGATCATTCCGTGTGGACCAACATGCACGGGGTCGGCACGGATTTCGAGCGCACCGAAGTCGTCATGGGCCAGAACAAGGAGGGGATCCGCGGACGTGTTCTCGATGGGCAAGGTGACGCCCTACGTGGATTCAAAGTTCGGGCCTATGCGGACTGTGACGGGGATGCGTTGGTCGAGCAATTGGAGCAAGGTCGCTCGAGCTTCCACGGGCTGGGTCAGGTCTTCTACGCCACCAATGGCGGCGGGGGTGGCGAGTTCCATTTCCCGCGGCTGCAAGGCGGCTCCTGGGTTTTGCTGGCAACCAAGAACGGCTATGTATCCCAGATCATCCGGTCAGCGGAGCCGGGACCGGGGCGGATCCCGATCACCATGCCGAAGAGCGGCTCGGTTGTGGGGACGATTCAGGCATCCGATGGCCGAATCGTGGAGGAGTCGGAGTTTCACCTCATCGATGGGGAGGGGCACGTACGGAGTTACCCCTCCGGCAAATCATTCCATGTGCTCAATGTGATCCCGGGGACTTACACGGCCTGGGCCCATGTGCCCGATGTGGGTAGAAGTGCAGCCGTGTCCGTCCAGGTGTCTCCGGGGGAGAAGTGTGAGGTCGGGCCCATGACCCTGCTTGAAAATGGCTCGGTGGTCGGACTCGTGGACCCCAGTATTCGGGATCGCAACTTGAAGATCCTATTGAGCGCTGCCGAGGCGAGCCCGGGTGTTCCCCAGGTCGAGCGATCGGGTAAAAAAGTGATGCTCAGCCCGCGGGGTGCTTTCTCCATGAAGGACGTGCTCCCGGGGACGTATCATGTGGAAGACGTTTTCGTGGATGGCAAGGGCGAGGCGCTCCGCTTTGGAACGGGATATCGCGAGCAGGTCGTGGTGCGCGCCGGCCAGAAGGCGGAAGCTCGCCATGGACCCACCGGGCAGGACTCCATGGTGTCGGGAACGATTTCCCTGGGTGGCGCGCCCATGCCAGCGGGTTGGATTGCCTTCCAGGACGTGGCGTCGGACCAGCGGTTCCATGCACAGGTGGACGAGCTAGGACGCTACCAAGCCTGGGTCCCTGCCCATGCAACCTACCGGGTTCATGCCGCGGTGGAGCGGGAATCCCATGAGTCGCTGAATTGGATCTGGCTTT
>JARGOW010000219.1:0-3900 GCA_029212955.1 Planctomycetota bacterium
AGCCGCCGGATCCCATTCACCGCAGGTCGAGGCTCGTGTCTCGAACGGCGGTGTGGAGGAACTCTGTTGATCAACCGACGTGTGATCTTCTACCTGGCGGCCTTTGCTGCCTTGCTGGTCTCTGGCGCTTTTGCGGCCCAGGGTCCGATTTCCCTGCTGGATGGCCCCTTGACCGGGGGAGGCGAGACTTCCCCCGCGGGTCCCGAGCGACTTTCGACCGCGGTCGAGATCGCCCTGCTGCTGACCGTACTTTCCCTCTTGCCTGCGGTATTGGTGACCATCACCAGTTTCACGCGCATTGTGATTGTGTTGTCTTTCGTACGCCGGGCCCTGTCGGTCAACGAATTGCCGCCCAACCCCGTGCTGATGGGATTGGCCCTGTTCCTGACCATGTTTGTCATGGCTCCGGTGGGCAAGGCCGTTCACGCGAAGGCTTGGGTGCCCTACCAGGCAGGCGAATTGGCCGCCGCAGACGCGCTGGACGCTACCTGGACCGAGTTTTCGGTCTTCCTGGTCAGCAACACACGTCCCAGCGAGTTGGAGCTCTTTCAACAGATCGCCAACGGGGACACGGGTGACGACAACGTGGTCCTGGCGGGCGAATCTCGGATCCCTGGAATCTCGGATACGGACCAGGAAGTTTCGGTGTCCGACCTGCCCGCGCGCGTTGTGATCCCTGCCTTTGTACTCAGCGAACTGAAGACCGCCTTCCAAATGGGCTTTCTGTTGTTCCTGCCTTTCTTGGTCATCGACCTGGTCGTTTCGAGCGTTCTGCTCTCTATGGGCATGTTCATGCTGCCGCCCGTGATGATCTCGACCCCGATCAAAATCCTCATCTTCGTGCTGGTCGATGGCTGGCACCTCATCTGTCAATCGGTGGTGACCTCGTTTGTCGTCGGCTGACGCCGTCGTCTAAGGAAACGCTATGAACGGATTCGACCTACGCATCATCGACTTGGCTCGAGATCTGCTTTGGACCACCATGATCGTGGCTGGACCGGCACTCTTGATCGGCCTGTTTGTCGGTGTGTTGATCAGCCTCTTTCAGGCGCTGACATCGATTCAGGAGCAGACGATGAGTCTTGTTCCGAAGATGTTGGCGGTGATGGTGGTGACCTTGTTGTTGCTGGCGCCTGCGCTGGAAATCCTGCGCTCGTTCACGGAGCGTATCCTCGGTCAAATGGTGGAGTTCGGACTGGCATGATGTTGTTGGCCGACGGAACCGTTGAGGCTTTTGGCCTTTTCCTGACTCGCACCAGTGCCCTGGTGCTGGCGGCTCCCCTATTGGGTAGCTCGACCAGCTTCTCAGGTGCAAAGATTGGCGTGGTCGGAATTCTGTCGGTGGTATTGTTCCTCTCGGGTGGCGAGCCCTTGGGCTATGCCCCGGGCATTTTTGAGTTCGCCCTATTGGCAGCCCGTGAAGTGGCGATTGGCTTGTTCTTGGCCTTTATCCTGCAATTGGTCATGTTGGCCGTGCGCGTGGCCGGAGTCATGGTCGGCCATGAGATGTCCTTCAACATGGCCAATCTCGTGGATCCGAATACCGGAACCCAAACGCCGATCATCGCGTTCTTCTACGAGACGCTGTTCATCCTGGCCTTGCTAGCAGCGGATGCCCATCTGTGGTTGATTCGCGCCCTGGACGCTTCCTATGAGCGCGCTCCGGTGGGGGTCATGAACTGGAATTCTGCAGCGCCCGAAGCGATTCTGGAAATGTTCTCCCAGCTCTTTAAGGCGGGTTTGACCTTTGCCGCTCCGGTCATGGTCTTGCTCTCGATCGTATCGGTCTTGATGGGCCTTTTGATCCGGGCTGTACCCCAGATCAATGTGATCGAGTTTGGTTTCAATCTTCGTGTCCTCGGTGGACTCGTGGCGCTCCTGCTCTTCGCTCCTTGGATCCGACCTGCTTCGGATCACCTATTGGACGCGTTGATGTTTCACCTCAACAGTGGCTTGAACGCCTTGGAGGCTACGAATGGCTGATCAAGCCGAGCAGTCTGACAAGACAGAAGAAGCCACTCCGCGCAAGCTGGAGGAGGCTCGCGAGAAGGGTCAAGTCGCCATGTCCAGTGAGATCGTGGTGGCGAGTGCCCTTTTGGCCGCCATCGGTGCGTTCTACATGGCCGGCCCCCTATTGTGGGCCGAGGGCAAGAGCGTGGTACGCGATGTGCTATCCCAGGTCCCCGCGGCCGCAGCGGAGCAGGGGACCAAGCTTTACTTCGTGGGCCTCATGGAAGCAGCCACATGGCGCTTTCTACCCCTCGTTCTGGCGTTCATAGCGCCCATGTACCTGGTCGCCCTGCTCGGCGGGTATGCCCAAATTGGTGTTCGCGTCACGCCCAAGGCTGTGAACATGGACATTGGGAAACTCAACCCGATCAAGGGCATGAAGAAGGTCTTCAGCATGCGCGGTGTCGTGCGCACCAGCATGGCCATCGGGAAAATCGTCTTCATTAGCGTCGCCGTACTCAGCGCACTTTGGGTTCAGCGGGATGGCATCACCGCCTTGACCGCCATGGACCTGAGCGTCGTGCTGGCGCGGACCTTTCTCATGCTCAGCAAGGCGGCCATGGCGGGGGTTGCCGCAGCGCTTGCGTTGGCGGTGGTAGACCTGGCGTATCAGCGGTACCAGCACTCCAAGGACAACCGAATGAGCAAGAAAGAGGTCAAGGACGAGAACAAGAACACGGAGGGTGATCCCCAGCTCAAGGCGCGCATCCGCGCGACCCAGCGGGAGATGGCCTCCAACCGCATGATGCAGGATGTTCCGGATGCGACCGTGGTCGTGACCAACCCCACCCACTTTGCCGTGGCCTTGAAGTACGACCCCGCCGATCCCCACAGGGCACCGGTCGTTGTGGCCAAGGGAATGGATCTGGTCGCCCAAGCCATCAAGCGTGTTGCGGGTGAAGCGGGCGTGCCCGTTCTCGAGAGCCCGCCCCTGGCCCGTAGCCTGCACCGCTTGGTGGAGATCGGGGATGAAATCCCCGAAGAGCTGTTCGAGGCCGTGGCCAAGATCCTCGCCTTCGTGCTGAACCCCGAACAATCCCGCCAACAAACCGCGGGCGCAGTGAGCTGATCCCATGAGTACCGCTATAGACACCAAAAAGGGCTTTGGAGGCCTGCTCAGTCGCTATGGCGATTGGATCTTGGGCGCCGGCGTGCTGGGCTTGATGATCACCTTGATCACACCCCTGCCGGGTCCGGCCCTGGACTTGCTGCTGGCATTGAACATGACGGGCGCCGTGCTCCTGTTGATGGTCACCATGAACGCGCGCAGCGCGGTGGACTTGTCCACTTTCCCTTCGATCCTGCTGTTTGCCACCCTGTTCCGCCTGGGCTTGAACGTGGCTTCCACGCGCATGATTCTGAGCGGTGGGGAAGCTGGCGCGGTGATCCAAGCCTTTGGTAGCTACGTGGCCGGCGACAACCTGGCCGTGGGTTTGGTGGTGTTCCTGATCCTGATCATCATCCAGTTTGTGGTCATCACCAAGGGATCCGGTCGGATCTCGGAAGTGGCAGCGCGCTTCGTTCTGGACGCCATGCCCGGCAAGCAGATGGCCATCGACGCGGATTTGAATGCGGGCCTGATCGATAGTGACGCAGCCAAAGAGCGACGCCAGCGTGTGAGCTCCGAGGCCGAATTCTACGGCGCCATGGATGGTGCCTCCAAGTTCGTGCGAGGCGACGCCATCGCAGGTTTGATCATCACAGCCCTCAACCTGTTGGGCGGAATTGCGATCGCAACCCTCGGCGGAATGTCCATCGCCGAAGCGGGTCACACCTATTCCATGCTGACCATCGGTGATGGACTGGTCAGCCAGATACCCGCCCTGTTCATCTCCGTGGCCGCCGGTGTGTTGGTGACCCGCGAGAACAGCGAAAGCAGCCTGGGTCCTA
>JARGOW010000219.1:3910-6744 GCA_029212955.1 Planctomycetota bacterium
TCGCGCCACAGCGATCGCATCCGGAACCATGTTTGCCATCGGCCTGCTGCCCGGCATGCCGAGCCTTCCCTTCCTGATCCTCGCCAGCATTTTGCTGATTGTGTGGCAGTCCACCCGGAACTTAGCTACCCAGAAAGTGCAGGAAGAGGCCGCAGCCGTTGAAGCTGCCGCCGCCGAAGCGGAAAGCGAAGCGGGCGATGGGGAAGAGGCCGTGGGCGAATTGCTCAAAGTGGATCGGGTTTGCCTGGAGATCGGCTATCGCCTAATCCCCCTGGTGCAGGACAACAAGGGGTCGGGCCTTTTGGACCACGTGGCCCAATTGCGCAGGCGCTTTGCGCTCAAGGAAGGCGTGGTGCTGCCGCCCATTCGTATCAAAGACAACATCAAGCTACCGCCCAAGACCTACAGTCTGATGGTTGGCGGTCAGGAAGTAGCCCGCGCGGCCGTGGAGCCGGGCCAGTTCATGGCCATGGATCCGGGGACCGCCAGTGGAACGATCCAGGGAACTCCCACCGAGGACCCGGCGTTTGGTTTGCCCGCCCATTGGATTGGCGAGGGCAAGCGCGATGAGGCTGAAATCATGGGTTACACAGTGATCGACGCCACCAGCGTGTTGGTCACACACCTGGCCGAAGTACTGCGCGGTAGCCTGAGCGATCTATTGTCCCGTGACGACGTGAAGGACCTGGTAGAGAACGCCAGGGAGGTCTCGCCGGCTGTGGTCGAAGAACTGGTTCCCGCGAAAATGGGGTTCGGTGATATCCAGAAAGTGCTGCGCAACCTGCTGCGCGAGTCGGTCAATATCCGCAACATCCCGGCCATCTTGGAAGTCCTTGCCGACAACTCGGATAAGTCCAAGGACAGCGAAGCCTTGACCGAGCTGGTCCGACAACGGCTGGGGCGGGTGATCTGTGATCAACACGCGGATTCGGGGGGCACGGTCTATGCCGTGACCTTGGACCCTAGCTTGGAATCCCAGCTGGCCGAGGCTGTGGGCGGTGGAGCTTCCAGCGTCAACCCGGCCTGGTTGCAGGCGGTGATCGAACGCATTGCCAATGCGGTCGGCGATGCAACCAAGAATGGAAAGGACACGGTGGTGCTTGTGCGCTCCAGTGTGCGCCGTTTCCTCAACGAATTGGTACGCACCTCCATGCCGAAGGTGTCCGTGCTCTCTTACAACGAAGTCGTGCCCGCAAAGGCAATCGAAACCATGTCCATCGTGACAATGGAGGAATGAGATGGGAATCGTAAAAATCGAAGGGCGCAATCTGCGCGAAGCACTCGAATCGGCCAAAGACAAGGTGGGTGAATCCGCCGTGGTCATATCGCGCAAGAAGGGCCAGGGACGCGTTCTCTTGGCCGTTGCGGATGCGCCGCCCAAGTCATCCATGGCCCTGTTGACCATGCGCCAGGAGGCCCGTTCACTGCTTTCCCGCGACAAGATCACAGCGGGACCCAACACGGCTGGGATCGAGCGCTGCTTGCGCGGGCGTGGCGCTTCCAAGGCCTTGATCGAGCGCGTATGTGACGCGGTCAGTCACAAAGCGGCCGATGGAGCACACCCCCTTGACCTGGCGGTGGAGGAGCTGGCCACGGCCTTCCCCATCGCAGGGGCCAAGCACGTTCCCGGACAGACATCCATTCTGGCCTTCGTCGGTTCCGCTGGCGCCGGCAAGACGACCTCCCTGGCCAAACTCGCGGGTCATCTTGTGCGCTCCGGCCGTCGGGTTGTGATGGTCAGTCTGGACGTGAATCGTGTGGGCGCGGTGGAGCAGATCCGAGCCCTCGGCAAGCATGTGACCTGCCCCACTCTCGCCGCACGCGATGTTTTGCAGGTGATGTCCCTCTTGCAAGGAGACAAGCGCCCGGATGTGGTCCTATTGGATACCTCGGGTATTTCTACTGCTGATGGGGAGGCCCTGCGGAGGCTGCAAACGGCTCTCGCCGAAAACAACCTACAGGCCAACTTGGGCGTCTACCTGGTGGCTGAAATCACCATGCGTCCGGTCGTGCTGGAAGAGGAATTGGACAAGCTCGGCCAACTTCCGATCCACGGCTGCATTCTCACGAAAGCCGACGAAACGCGGAAACCCGCTCCCGTTCTCGAATTCCTAGCACGCCGCAACATCGGTGTGGGATTCGTAAGCGCTGGCCGCGACTTGAAGCAGGACTTACAACGGGCCACGGGTGAGATTTTCGCCAACCTGATGCTGAAGGGTCGGGTGCTCTAGTGACGCAATCGCCTTTGAACATGGAACTCAACCTGCAAACCGAACGGATCAATATGGAAACCTCCCAACGACAGTCCTTGCGCGCACCTTTTGTTTTGGTCACGGGGGGCAAGGGTGGAGTGGGCAAGACCACGGTGTGTGCCAACCTTGGAGTCCAGCTTGCCGGCCAGGGCCACTCGGTCCTGATGGTCGACTTGGATTTAGGGCTTTCGAACCTGGGTCTGTTTCTCGGCGTACACGCCAAACATACGATCGAGGACGCCCTGGAGAATCGTTGCAGCTTTGCGGATTGCGTGATGGAGGGGCCCGATGGCGTGCACTTCCTGGCCGCTGCCAATGGTTCCGAGTCCCTCTCCGCCCTGGGTGACAGCGCCCGCAGGCGCCTGATCGATGGCATCGCCCAGCTTTCGGGTCAATACGATGTGGTGCTCGGCGACAGCGCCGCTGGCGTGGGCTCCGATGTCATGCACTTCGCTTCCATCGCAGACCGCGTACTCGTGGTGACCACACCCGAGGTGGCTGCGCTCACCGACGCCTACGGCCTGATCAAAGCCATCGATGAGTTCGGTTCCCGCGCGAGCGTGGATATTCCGACCCCGGAGT
>JARGOW010000220.1 GCA_029212955.1 Planctomycetota bacterium
TCCAGGTTGGCTTCGGGAAGGGACAGAATCAGGTGTACCGCCTGCATCAACAGCAAGCGGGACTTCTCGGGGGTCTTGTTTATCTTGCCTTCCTTGATGTTCATGCGCTTGCGCCCGAGTTTGATGAATTGCGTCACACGCCGTTCGGTATCGGGGTCCGGCGCCACGGCCAAGAGTTGATCCAGAAGAACCCGGGCAATCTGCGTGTCCTTCGTGGCTTTTTGGGACTGCAGCCAATCGAGAACGGGCACTTTGACCGCAAGGTTCTTTCGCTTGACTTGGTTGAGGAGTCTGGCGAGCGGCCCTCCGCGGCTCTTGGGTTTGTCCGAAGTCCCGTCATCGGACATGTTGGAGTCGTCCATCATTTCATCCATGTGCTCCATGGCTTCGGTCACTCCCTCCCGAAGGTCCACCGGGGACACCTGGCCGATCATGGCGCCGATCACGTTGCTTCGCATGATGCTTGAAGCCTCGGAAAGCCATGCAAGCCCACCGTCCCAGCCCTTGACGCTCGGGGGACTCAACAGGGTTTGTCCAAGCATCGAAATGGTCCCCGAAAGCATCTCGATGTCGGGCTCGACCTGCAGACGACGGCAGGAACCCACGACGAAATCCACTGGGGATTGCACTTTGGCGCCTAGAACTTCAGGGCGATAAAACTGCGGATCCCCGAAGAGCTGACGAAGGAACGGCTTTAGCTCGTAGTCCCCGTCGACCAGGACTTTGGAGTAAACCTGCAATCGTTCTTCGGTGGGGGCTATGCCTTCAAACTCGGTGATCAAGCGCGTCGCCACATACCGCGAGCAGGCGGGCTGCTCCAACAAAAGTGCCACCAAATCCTGGCCATCCATACTACCCTTGTAACCCAGGACCTGGATCGGATCCGGGTCGTGCTGTCGGATAGCAAAGGCAAATCCATCCTGACGAACCGTGTAACCGGTCAAGGCTCGGGCGGCTTGGCGCACGTCCTCCTCGGTGTAGTTTCCCTCACCCAGCGAGAACAGTTCCATCAGCTCACGCGCCAGGTTCTCATTGGGCTTGTTCCGCCGATTCGTATTGTTGTCGAGGTACAACAGCATGGCTGGGTCTTCGACGATTTGTCCGAGCAGTTCGCCGTAGTTCCCCAACGCATGTTCGCGGAACAATTGATTCTGCTGGATCATGTAGTCGGATTGCTTGACCTTGTTCGCTCCACTGACCAGCCATCCGTGGAAGATCAAGGTCATGCGCTCGCGCAGGGGATCCTCGCTGCGGATCATTTGTTGGATCCACCATTCGGAAAAGTCGTTGATCTGGGCCTTGTTGAGCCTCCGGATCCGCGCCCTCTCCTTGCGCTTGTCGTCGGAGTTGCCGGCAACCATCCCTTTGTAGTCCGCCCGGTGGGTTTTGTATTTGAAGCCTTTGGGAGCCTGACCTTCCTCGAGCAGGAATTGGATGAGCGCATCCGGCCCCGCTTCCTGCCAGTCGCGAACCTCGGCCGTGGTGGCTCCGAACGCGGCCCGGTTCAACAGATGCTCCACCTGTCCCGCGGTCCACTCCAGCTCGCCATAGCTTTCCAGCACTTGGCTTTCTTGGGCATTTGCGCCGCCGATCAATCCGGCCACCAACACACCCTGCCACATCCATTGTCGATATTTCATCAAGTGGAAACTCCTGGGAACCAATCGGTTCAACCGTCCCTAGCTTAGTGGGTTTTCTGGAATCTAGAGAACACTTGTGCAGCATCGTCTCGAAACACGGGAGTGGGCCCCAGGCGTTGCCCTGGGGGCTCAGATCCGCCAGACTGTTCCACTTCGACCACGGTCGGACCCATTCAGGACCCCATGATGCAGAGCCCCCCCTTAGATTTACGTGTTTTCCTGGATCAGCTACGCGCTGCAGGGGAAATCGTGGAGATTGACGCCCCCGTCGATTCGAAACTAGAGGCAGCGGAAATTCACCGCCGGGCCATCGCTGCGGGTGGACCAGCCCTCCTTTTCCGCAATGTAAAAGGGGCCGCATTTCCCCTGGTCACCAACCTCTTTGGCACGCAACGGCGAGTGGAAATGGCTTTCGGCTCCCACCCTGGCGACATCATTGCCCAGGTAGCCCGCCTACCCGAGGAATTGGTTCCCCCTTCCCTTGGCAAACTCTGGGAGAAACGTTCCCTGTTCTCCTCCCTGGCCAAGGTAGGAAGCAAGGTCCGCGGCCGTGGTCCCGTAACCGAGGTGGTCGAAAAGCAAGCCGAGCTTTCGCGGCTGCCGGCGCTGACCACCTGGGAACGCGACGGCGGCCCGTTCCTCACCTTGCCCCTAGTCCTCACCCACCATCCGGAAACCGGTGTTCCGAACCTGGGCATGTACCGCATTCAGGTTTTCAATGACCAAAACGTGGGAGTCCATATGCAGATTGGCAAGGGTGGAGGATTCCACCTGGCCGCTGCGGAAGCCGCGGGCCAACCCCTTCCCGTTCGCATCCATCTGGGTGGCCCCCCGGCTTTGATGCTTTCGGCCATCGCGCCCCTGCCCGAGAATGTCCCTGAGCTTCTACTCGCTAGCCTATGCCTTGGCCGTAAGCTGCCCATGGCCAAGGACCCCTCCGGCAAACACCCGATCGTTTCCGGAACCGAGTTTGTCCTGTGCGGAGACATTCAACCCGGCGCGCGAAAGCCAGAGGGACCGTTTGGAGATCACTACGGCTACTACTCGGAGATCCACGACTATCCGCACATGGATGTGCATACCCTGCTGCGCCGGAAGGACGCCATCTTCCCGGCCACCGTTGTGGGCAAGCCGCGCCAAGAGGACTTCTTCATCGGCGACTTCCTCCAGGATTTGCTATCACCGCTTTTCCCCCTGGTCATGCCTTCGGTGGTCGACCTGTGGTCCTACGGCGAGACGGGATACCACTCCTTGTCGGCAGCGCGCGTCCGCGAACGCTATCGCCGCGAGGCCATGATGAGCGCCTTCCGTATCCTGGGCGAGGGGCAATTGTCCTTGACCAAATTCCTGTTGCTCACCGACGGAAATGTGGACCTGCACGACTTCCCCACGACCCTCCGGTACATCCTGGAGCGTGCAGACTTCCAGAGCGACCTTTTCCTGATGCCGCACTTGGCCATGGATTCGCTCGATTACGCGGGTCCGAAAATTGACCAGGGCTCCAAAGGAATCCTGCTCGGCGTGGGCGAACCGATTCGAAAATTGCAAGGCGAATTCCACGGTCAACCCCGACGCGGAATCCAAAACGTCTGCGTTTACACCGCTGGCTGCTTGGTCATCGAGTTGGATTCCGATTCGGATCTCGAACCCAAGGATGTGGCCCAAGATCCCGCATTCGCCGATTGGCCCCTGGTCGTCATTTCCGACGATGCCGCAAGAGCTTCCCGATCCGACGCCAACTTCCTGTGGACCACCTTCACGCGCTTTGATCCCGCCAGCGATCTGTGCGCCAAGGAATCCCGCCTGATCTCCAATCACGCGGCCCACACTCCTCCCATGGTTCTCGATGCCCGCATGAAACCCGGCTATCCCGAAGAACTATTCTGCGATCCCGAAACCGCCCAAACGGTCGACCAACGCTGGAAGGAATACTTCCCGAACGGCAACGTGGAAATGGGTGACTCGGACCTCGGGCACCTGGATTGATCTGAGAGTGGGACTCAGCCGGCACGCTGCGTCCTTGCGGGGTTTGGTTTCCACAAAACGGCGGCACTAAGGCGCTTCGAGAATCGACAAGCGGCTGCCAGTGCTGTGCAATGCGCGCTATGACTTTCGCATTGCCTGCCGCTGTTCAGCTCGTATTCGCTTCGCTCACCCGACTGGCCCCGGTGCTGGCTGGGGCATTCTTTATCGCACCATCAGCGGCCCAGGAAATCCTGATCGATCGGTGGAGTGATTCGGACTATCGGCTGAGCTGTGATCGACCAGCTGACACGATTCTGATTCCGGCCGCCCAGGCCGAAATCGAAGGACGTGCCGATTTGGTGACCCTGTCCTCCGGCAATTACTCGGGTACGGTCCGCGGCGTGGACGCAACCAAGGGTTCCCAGAACATCCTCACGGAATTTCTCGGTCAAGCGCTGCAGGATGCCAATGGCGGCGAGGGATTCGAGTTTCGGAGCCTTCCCTTAGGTGGAGACAGACCAGAAGACGGTTTCGGGGAGTGGATTACTTACCTGGGCGAACGGGCCCTGTGCGTTCGACTCCTGGATGAACGGCCCGAAAGCCAGCTCGTTTTTGAATTGAGGATTGTCCAGCGCGGCTCTACCGCCTTACGCTTTCTTGTCTCTGGGCCCTTGGCACACGCAGGAGAAGACGGGCGTGGTTTCGATGCGTTCTTCGATTCGTTCCAACTCACGGAGGGTGAATTCCAACATCGCGCCTACCCTCCCACAGCCCTGGATTTCGATGGTCCGGGTTACCAAGTTCGCGGGAATACGCTGCAAAGCGGGGAGCTCGGGCTGCGCATGACCGCCCCCCAAGGGTGGAGAATCGAGTCGAGGCCGCTGGCCATGGATTGGTCATTTGCCTCCCACGCACTATTCGTGAGCCCTCAAACCAAAGGTCGATTGACGCTGGGTGCGAACGTCGCGCCCAACAGGGCTCTTTCGCAGCCTTCCAGCGATCCTGACCTGGCGTCCCCATTCGAAGTTGCAGGTCAGAGCTTCCTGGCGGAAGAGATCTTCCCAACCGGAGCCCCCGGAGTCCTGCGCGTTCAGCAAGGTGTGCTCCGTGCGCCCGACGATCTGGATGGAGTGGTGGATGCTCAAATGCAGCTCGTACTGGATCGCAAGCACCTCGGAAAACTCGAGCCGCAAGTCCGCGAAGCACTCGCATCCGCCACCCGGCTGAGTGCTGCTGAGTGCGCCAAAATCATCTCCCAAACCACCGGAAGCAACGACCCCCAAGTTGGATTCGGGAAGCAAGCGTGGTTGCGCCATGGCACCTATTTCAACCGGGCCCACGGCCTACGCTGGTCTCCGCCCAACGGGGTTTGGATTCATTTGGTGGAACCGGCCAAGCAATATGCCATGGACCGCGAGACCCTCTTAATGTCCTACAACCATGGTAACAACATCATTTGCGAGCTGCGGGCCAAATCCACGCGGTCTTCGGACTTGGATCGAGCCCATCGGCGCGGCCTCCAGCGAACCTTCGATGTCAGCCGCACCAAGGTGAAGGATGTGCCCGTGGAAGAAGGCCAATTCCTCGGCCACAAAGCCCTCCGGACCACCGGTCGAAATCTGCTGGGAACCGGCGTCTTGGACTTCACCACGGTCCTCATGGACGGCCATGCGATTCACATTTCCGTTTCATGCACGGTCGAATGCACCGATGAAAAGGCCGCAGAACTCCAGCAGCAATTGCTGATGATCCGCGACGAACTTCGACTCGATCCCGGCCTGAATGCGACCGAGTCTTCCGATGACCGCCACGTGGATCCGCAATTTGGATTCTCGGTCGACCTGGCGGGTCAAACGTGGACCGCCCAACCCCAGGAACCTCGACCGGGCCAGGGGCTGGACCAGGTGCAGGTCCAATTCGTGCGGCGGGACGGATTGACGATGACCGTCTCCGCCCGTTGGGTCGATCCCATCGGATACCTGGACGACCCGCACTTCGCCCGGCACCGCGGATTCTATGAAGCCGCACGCGGCATGGTTTTCCAAGGCGGAACCATCCGCAAAGGAACCCCGATTGCCCATCAGGGAAAGACCGTCCATGTGGTCCGAAGCAAGGACCAGGGCATTGAATGGGAAACGGCCATTCTTCAACGCGGCCCTTTCGTCTACCTGGTCAATGCTTGGAATACGGAAGACCCGAACGCGGAGTTGCTGTCCGAAGTCATGGGGCGGATCGCGTTCGATCAGTAAGACTTGTGGGTCGCACTCGAACTTTCCAATAGGAAACCCTGACGCAGCTCTGATCCGTTTTGGGGAGTTTTGATCCATGCAAGCGAACCTCCCAAACTCCTGGGGCCACCGCAGCCTCCAGCGTTCCTCTTCGGCGAGACCGTTGACCTAATCGTCACATTGCGGCTCCGACGTGAACGATTTCGTCTGCAAGGCGCTTGTCTATCCAAAACGTGGTTCGCCCGCTTCAATAGGACGGCAACGTAGACCGATCGAATGGCTTACCCCTGAAGACCCGTGCCGCTTTGCTAGCTTGCGCGCCAATCGGGCTGAGCCACTACCCAGAACATCGGGGACCTGTCAG
The DNA here is from genome assembly GCA_029212955.1 of Planctomycetota bacterium. GTDB lineage: Bacteria > Planctomycetota > UBA1135 > UBA1135 > NORP259. The sequence goes on from JARGOW010000220.1 coordinate 6,198, forward strand.
GACGTACAGGTCGGTGCCTGGACGGATAAGTGCCTCAGGCTGGTGCTTCAAAGTGGGCTAATCGACCCTATTCGCAGGTCGCCTTGCGAGAGTTCGCCACCCCTGGGATACTCGGTATCTCCTGCCACTCTCCTTGATTCCGGCCCTAGGGCTCGAATGAGGGCGATCCGCTTTGCCTGGCCAAGCCAGGCGCTCCGGATCCGCACACTCGCTCCCATTCATTCCCATGCTCCCTTTTCCAACACCATCGGCTGCGCCCATGCGATGGCGCTTGTCGCTCTCTTAAGCGTCGACGCAGCCCATGCGTCTACCCAGTCGGATGCGACTGATAAACAGGTCACCCAAACGGTGGCCCCGTTGACCAGCGGGCCGACTTTGGCCCACGACGTACTACTGCTCGGGGATTCCATCACCGTGGGACACACGGCCGAGCCCGGCTTCCGTGATGATCTGCACACTCTCCTGTCCGGTGTGGCCGGGCACAGTTACACCTTCTTGGGCAGCTCGGGAACGGCGCCTTTGAACGGACACTTCCTGGGAGGACGCC
>JARGOW010000221.1 GCA_029212955.1 Planctomycetota bacterium
CATCCACCGGCTCCGACAGTTCCAGGGCTTCGACCGGCCCCTTGTGGAATTCGATGTTCTCATCCAATCCATTGGTGTAGGCCACCCGCTCGGCCAGGTGGATCATGTCGGAGGCTTCTGCTGCGTGCACTTTGTGCGCTCCGGCCTGGGCGGAAAACAGGCTCAGAATGCCCGTTCCAGACCCAACGTCCAGAACCGAGTGCTCGGGGGTGATCACCTCGCGCAGGGCCTTCCGATAGGCATCCGTACGGATGCGGTCCAGAAGCATCAAGCGGTGCACTCCCGGGTCGGCGTAACTGGTGAAGTATCCTTCGGCGGGGTCTTCACCCTCGCGCGGAAGCTGGCTTGTGATCTCGGTCATGGCCAGAGCATGGTCAAATCGATGGCTGGGAGGGAGGCTGGGCTTGGGAATTCATGAAATCATGGGGCGATTCCCTGGAAGCAGGTCCTGGTTTGGCGATCCCGGCCACGATCTAATGGCTGCATGGATAAGCCGGATAGGGGGGATCCCCGGGCCATGGACCTGGGGGAGTTGCTAACCGTTCTACAAGCGGCGGATTGGGCAAATCTGTCTGTATCCACGATCCGGCGCCGCATGGAGGATGGGGAGCTCCGCTTCGAAATCTTCCGGGACAAGGGCCGAGACGTGCAGCGCATCCGATGGGTCGATCTATGCGACCTGTACCCGCACATCCTTGAAAGTGCGGAATCCATACCGGAATCCAAGGCCGCCCAACAGTCTCCGGTCCAAACGGCCCCCAAATCCCAGGATGCCATATCAGGTGCAGGGACACAGGCCGAGCCGCCCGCCCGGGAACCAACCGTTGCGCGTGAGACCGACCATTCCATGCAGCTCAGCGTGCAGAGTCTCACCGAGCAACGGGACGATTTGCGCGAACAGTGCTACGACCTGCGCATCCGACTTTCCACCGCGGAAAAGGAACGCCAGGCCTCGGTGGGGGCCTTGCTCTTGGCGCAAAAGCAAATCCTCACCATCGAAGGGAATGCCCAAATTCTGGACCCTGGCCCTTTTTGGAAACGACCCCGAAACTGGTCATTGCTGGCCGCTGCCGGCATTTTCCTGTGGGCGCTGGGCGGGATGCTAGACCGTCAAAAAGAACAGATCACCGAGGAGCACGCGGCCTGGTCCCAATCCTTGGCCGCCGAAACCCAGGAACGGTTGAAATTCCAAAGTCAACGCCTGGATAGCGAACGCCGCGCCATGCAAGAGCAGTTGGTGCAACTGAATGAACACAACGAAGAGCAGCGCCTGGCCATCCGCAACAAGCTCGAAGAGGACCAGGGCGATCGCAAGCAACTCTGGATGCAGGTTCAAACGCTGGGACAGGGGCATTCGGAAACCCAGGAATTGGTGAAAGCGACCCTGGATGCGGAAGCCCTCCGGCGCGAGCAGTGGAACCAGGAGCAGGCGGCCAATCTGGACAAGCAATGGACCCAGTTGCGGACGGAATCCATGGAGGTTTTGCGCTCCGAAATGGAACTGGAGCGCAAGAAGAGCCTTCAACAACAGGAGGCCCTGGCCGCCTCCTGGCGCCAACGGGAGCAGCGCGCCGTCCTGGAGAGCGAGCGCCTGGCCCAGCATGTGGGCCAACTGGTTGCCCGCGTGGAGCAATCCGAGGGCAAAACCGAGGGCTTGAAGGGGGACTTGGCCACTAGCCGGGCGCTCAATGCGGCTTACAAAAGGAATCTGAGCCAGGATTTGAACCGGTATCTCACCCGGACGGCAGCCACTGTGGCTGCCCTCCTCGGGCCGGTCAGGCCCTAGCTGCGGCCAGCGGGGGCCCAGAATGCCCCAAAATGAGCCCGAACGGGGCATCGCCCGGCGGGGCTGGAGTGCAAATCCGTAAAGATCCGCCCTTACGGGGTCGATAGGGCAGTTCGAGTGCGATTCCACGCCTCCAAGAACCCCATCCCCCCCCGAAACATGCTGCGCTCCACCGTTCTCCTGGTCTCCCTTTGCTCCGTCGCCCTGGCCCAGGGCCCCAGTTTCCAACCCAAACCTGGAAGCACCTGGACCCGGACCCACGACCTGGAGACCAACCTCAAGTTCGATCGAATCACCATGGAGGTGAACGGCCGGCAAAGCGAAGGGACCGATTACCAGATCGAAGTACGGTCCAAGAACCACATGACCGTGGAGGATGCGGTGATCGCGTGGCAGCCCGATGGGCAACGCCACCTGGAAAGGGCCTTCCTCAACGTGGAAAGGGATCGAACCGCCCCCGTCAAGATTTCGATTCAGGGTAAAACGATGTCCTCGGAAACCAAGGCACACGGGGAGTCCCCCTTGCTCTCACAACGGGTTGATTTCAAATCCGAAGCCCCGGGCAAAATCTGGCTGCCGTCCTTCGCCGACGGAAGCGATCAAGGCCTGCCCAATGCGTGGCTCGACACGCTGGAAGTGGATTTGGATTACACCATGCTGCTTCCGAAAGCAGACATGAAAGCGGGCACCCGCTGGACCGTGGACGCCCAAGCCTTCTTGATGGCTATGGATGCAGGCAGTTCCATGCCCTTTGACTATGGCTCGGATGGGGGAGCGGATCTTCCCCTGTGGATCGGTGGCGTAGCCGACCAACCCGAACTATCGGAGCTATGGGACTCCTTCGAGAATTGCAGGGTGCAGTGCAAGATCATGCCCCAGCGCAAAGCTGGACACCTCCGGTTGTTGGAGGTTCAAGTCACCGCGAGCTTCAACGGCGATGCCGATTTGGTGGATTGGGCCATGGACAGCTTGGGCAATCAATCTTCCGCAAGCAGCGAGCTAAACGTCAATTCGGCCTCCCAGAGCACAGTCCTCACGGGCAGCGGTGTGTACCTGTGGGACTTGGATCAACGCACGATGCACAGTTTCCAATTCAAAGGAACCGGTCAATTCAACCGCGAACAAGACCTCACAGCCCTGACCGGCGACGAAGAGATGAACATCCGGTTGGAGAGCGAGGGGCAATTCGACATCAAGGTGTCGGCCACCGCGACCCGCTAGCGGTTAGGCTTGCTCCGAGTACGCTGCTCGAAACAGGGGACAGGCTTCCGTCGCCTTTTGCCCGCCCGCCCGATACTGGTCGAGCAAGCCGAGCAACCGCAGATCCGCCGCTGACTGGTTCTTGAATCGACGCCGGGATCGCCCACGGCTTTCGCCTGGCTCGACCTTCGGTGCCAGCCATGTAAAGAAGTGATCTTGCAGCTCGGCGGTGGACCAGGATTCGCCGACTCCGGGCTGCAGAGTTCGAACGAAGCGCCGGGCTAGAACCGTGGACAATTCCCGATTGCGCGGGGAGAAGTCCAGATACGTAACCAAGCTAGCCACGGCACCTCGGGCCGTTTGGCTCACGGCTTGGGCTGCAGGTACTGCGAAGATCCGAGCGTTGGTGCCCGGCCGAGGGGTCTTCGGTTGAGCCCCATCGGAATGGAACCCTCCCAAGACCCTTTCCAGTTGTGGTCTGTTGTCAGTCAAGGTTTTGGCAAGTACCGCTGGCAAAGACTACCCGTCAGCGACTTGGTCCGATTCTACCGGGTCTCGCCGGTGGAACGGACCGCTATTTTGAATCACAATTATTGGGTCCCAGGCGTGCACATCCAACTTTCACCGTGATAATGACCCGATGGCGTCAGGAGACCTTCAGGGCAGTGACTTGCTCACATTCGGAGAAGCTGCGGAATACGCAGGAGTCTCCCTTTTAGACCTGAGGGAGCGCCTGCGTGCGGCTTCTGTGCCCGCTGTTTGGGGCTGGCGGGCCGGGGCTGCGGTCCACTTGATCCCCCTCGAGGGCCTGCAACGCACTTTCCCCGAGCTTGCCTCGCGTACCCGGGTGGCTGGACCCTCCCTGGCGGAGCGCGGGATCGAGCTGCTGCCCGCAGACAAGGGCGCGGATCCTGGAATCCTTCCGGCTGGGGCCTCGCAGCCCCGACCCAACCCTTCCAGCACGCCCTCGCCAGAGGGGATGGGTCCAGCCCCCGTTCAGGATCACGCAACCGGACCCGAATTGGACAGGCTGTACGGCGAAATCGAGCAGGCCGCCGCCCACAACGCCAAATTGATGGCCGAGCTGAACGATGCGGGCACGGGCCTCAACAAACTGCTCGAAGAAATCCATGTGCGCGAGCAAAGCGCACAACGCAGCACCTCCATTGAACTGCCAGAGAGCGACGACTCCAGCGCAACGGACAAGATCCAACAATGGAACCAGTTGGAAGCGGAACAGCGCGCCCTGGAAAAGTCCCGGCGACGAAGCCAACACACAAGCTGGGGCCTGACCGCGACCTTCGCCGCGCTTCTCGTTCTCGTCATCTCCCTAAAGAGCAAGTGGACCCTCATGGCCGGTCAGGGACCTGACCCCGCGCCCGGCATGCCGCAAGTGGATGACCAACGCATGTTGCCCTTGAACGAATTGGCTTCCGCAGACGCTTCCAACCCCGTGCTCGTGGAGGAAGCCGCCCCGTTGACCATGTGGGATGCGGACGAGCAAGCCGCCCGCATGGGCGCGAACGAAGGTCTGACCTCCTTTGAAGTGGCCACTGGCGGTAGCACCCTGGTCGACCCGGCCGAAGAATTGATCCCCCCGGTTTCCCAGGCCCGACTGGAGCCCTCCGAAGAACTCGTTCCTCTGCAACCGGAGGCCGCTCCCGAGCAGCAAGAGTCGACCCCGGATCCCCGCAGCCATCACCCCGTTCAACCCCTGGTTCTCTCCCAGGAACCCGCTTGCCTGTATGGCAAACTCACGGCACCCGGCCAGGATTTGAGGCAAGTACTCGGGCCTTGCATCGGACCTTGGAACGAAGAACTTCAATCCGTCGCAGGCGGCTTTCGCCATTCGGGGGATCGGTTTTGCCGGCATCACCTGATCGTGGCCAAGGACCTGGGCGGGTCCGTGGATCGCGCCCGCAATGTGGCCACCTACGCCCGCGAAGAAGGGCTCCTTCCGCCCTTGCTTCGTTTGCGAGTCGAGCATGGCGCCACCGACCTACTTCAAAAACGCGTGGGAAAGTGGGTCGAATCGGGATTTGAGGCCGGCTTGTCCGGACAGCACACCGTTTCAGCGGGATCCCAAGAAGGCCGCTGGAAGATCGAATCCTGGGTACGCTTGCAAGCGGAACCCGGGGCCCAGGCCAAACTACGCCGTTTCCAAATGGAATTGGACCTGGCTTTGGACAAGGGTCGCGATGCTTGGGTTTCCTTTTCTTGGGTGGATGGGGGAGAATAGCTCCATGGCTCCGAATCCTTCCAGCTCTCCGCCCAACGGGGACGAACGCATTTCCGAGTTGGAATCGCGTATCACATTCCAAGAGGACCTGATCGACCAGCTGCAAAAGGCCCTGTTCGAACAGTCACAGACGGTCGACCGACTCGCCCACAGGGTCGATTCCCTGGCCACCGCCGTCCGGCTGGGTCAAACCGGTTCCGACAGCAATGGGGAAGAGCCCCCGCCGCCCCATTACTAGGTCCATGCAGCCGCGCAACAAAGCCCTCAGCCCTGCGCTTGCCCTGGTCCATTGCATGGTTCCGATCGTACTTCTGGTCGGCCCCATGGGCATCGCCCAGAACCAGGAACCGACGCCCGCTCAGGTGGAACCGAAAGCGGCATCTGGCCCAAGCTCCCAACAAGAAGCGGAAGCCCGAGTCCAGTACCAAAGATTGAGCAAGCGGAGGGAAGAGGCCCTCATTCAGTACAACTACATCATTCCAGGCAAGCGCACCCAGCGCCGACGGGAAGAAGCGTTCCGCCAGTACTATCCTCATCCCAAGGATTGGGCGCCCCGATTCTTTGCCATCCAGGAGAAGTACCCAGGGACCGTGGCCGCAGGTCGCTCCTTGGTCTGGATCGTGCGCCATTGGAAGGATTCCGAACTGGATTGGAAAAGCCGCTCCATACTTCTGAAATCGTACCTGGGCCAGCCCTTCCTCTACGAGATCTGCCACACCCTGGGCCAGGCACAACAGCCCCGCGGAAAGAGCGATCTGTTGTTCCTTTTCCAGCACAGCCCCGTCGACAGGGTCAAGGCCCACGCCTGCCAAGCCCTTTGCGAATTGGGCATGGATCAACTTCAAAGTGGAGCCCAGGGCAACCTCCGCGAAACGATCGAAGAGTATGTGCAGCTACTGGAAACGCGCTTTGCCGCGGTTCAGATCGCTGGAGTTGGGGGAGCCGCATGGTCCGCCCGCTATCGACTCGAGCTCAATCACCTCACCCTGGGCCAAAAGGCACTGGCGTGGCAACAGGATGATCTGGATGGGGTTCCCCGCAGCTTGGCAGAGACCCGCGGCCAAGTGGTCCTGCTCTACTTCTGGAAAAGCAGTTCAAGGCCCGCGCGCCTGGCACTGCCCCATGTGAACGGACTCATGAACAAATACTCGGACAAGCCCTTTCGAGTCTTTGGAATCAGCGGAGATCTGAACCGAAAGAAAGCCAAGCGTTGGCAACAAACCCTACAGGTCAAATTCCCCAACTGGCACGTACCCTCCACCACCCAGGAACCTGGCATGTGGGGTGTGACCAGCTGGCCCAACTTCTACGTGCTCAGCCCTAAGGGCCGAATTCTTGCGGCACGCGCCAATTGGGAAGATGCCCGCAAGGCGGTCGTGCAAGCCCTGGATCAGTTGGAACGCCAAACCGAGGAAAACAAACCCATTCCTTCGCCCGAGGGCCCCGCCCCCGGTAAGCCACCGGCTCCAGAATCGGGCGAAGAATCTGTTCCCGGCAAGGAG
>JARGOW010000222.1:0-3141 GCA_029212955.1 Planctomycetota bacterium
CCAACGGTGCACTACTTTGGAGCCAAACGTATGACATCGGAACCATACCCGGATTTCCGTTCGCCGATTCGGGCCGCACTTGCCTGGAAACGGTGACGGACATCCAACCCCTCGATAATGGAAACTTGCGTGTCGCTGCCACCCTTCAAGCCCGTGTCCTTACCCAGAACGGGCCCCGATTGTTCGACGGGGTTTGGCTATTCGAGCTGTCTCCAGGGGGCACGATCGTTTGGGAGGACCGGCGGTTCGGGGCAGGGAACGATGCCTCCTATCTACCTGGAAACGGATGGCTGTTGTGGTCAAAGTTGGTTCCGTTAGGGAACGGGCTGACCTTTGCTGTTTCCACAGGCTTCGTCCTCACGACCACGCTCGGCCTCTCCCACTATGACCCTCTTACCGAGGTTTTGGTCTTGGACGCCTCCGGCGGGATCATCGCCAGGACCACCCACAACATCGCAACAGTCGATGCGGACGCTTGGTCCCTAACCGGCGCGGCGGGACTACCTGGTGGGGTCCTGCTAGGAATCACTGGATCGCCAGGGGACTTCGATGAATGGGAGGCCATCGAGCTGGACGCCGTGGGCAACGAGGTGAGTTCCTGGCAGATCGCCGGGAATTACGAGGACATGTCCATCGCGGCCAATGCCTCCCAAGGGAATGTGGGATTGCCCGGCTTGTTCTTCTGGGTGGCAAAAGGCCCCTGGATTGAAGCGTACAACCCTGGAGGCGCGCAAATCCTGGCGGACACCACTGGAAGCCCCATCCTGAACCTGGCCTACGAACCCAGCCAGGACCTTATCCAGATCACACAGTCCGATGCGGTGCAATTCCTCTCGAGAAATCTGACGCAAGTGCATGCCAGAAACATGCCCTCGACCGTTGGTGCATGGTCCAGCCCAGGCACCCTCGTCCTCGACAATGGACAGCAGTTGACCAAGATCGATACGGACGCATCCATCCTGGGAACCGTCGTTCGCGAAACCGATGAGCTCGTGGGCGAAGTTGGCCTGGACTGCATTCAGAAGCCGACGGGGGAATTCGTCCTGACGGGTCGCTTGCCGTACAACCCCGCCAATCCACAAGACAAGACCTGGCACACATGGATCATGGAACTGGACGCAAACGGAAGCGTCCTGTGGCAAAACAGTGCCCCATCCGACAGTCAAGTGGACTACTTCGCTGCTCCCGTGGCATTCAATGGGCAAGACCTGGTAGCAGGTCTCGGGGGAGATCGAGCCGCGAATATTCAAGGCGTGGGCACACTGGTCGGTGCCAGCAATCTCCTGGGCCGCGATGTCCAAGCGATCGCGCCAACCGACCAGGGTCAATTCCTCGTTAGCGCCTGGTCTTCGCCCCAGGGCGACCCCTTGACCAACCGGGTAGAACTTTCACTCCTACAGCCCGACCTTTCCACAGTTTGGAGCTCCGTCATCACGCTCCCGACCGTGGGATTGTTTGGCGGCCTCGTGATCTATCCGCCACAATCGATCGTACCCCTGGAGGACAGCCACCTGGTTGGCCTCGCCCTCATCGACCAATTCCGCTCGGTGGTTGGAATCAGCCAGGTGGACTCGAACGGAGCCCATCAGGGGTCTTGGATCTACCAACTGCCCGGGAACGACGTGAACGGACCAGCCCTTATTGCAAAGAGCGCGGGTGGTGGTTTCGTTCTGGCGACGACGGTCGCCCCAATGATCTCCAACAATGGATTTCCTGGACTAGGTGCGACCAACGGTCTCCTCATCGGTCTTGACGCAAACTTCCAACCGGACTGGTACACCATTTACGGCGGCCTCGAATCGGATCGCCTCTTCAGCCTGGTGGCCCTGGAGGATGGCTTCCTGCTCGCCGGAAATTCCCTATCCCTCGGCGAGCGTAGCGATGCCTGGTTGTTGCGTACGGACCTCGACGGAAACATCGTGGAAGGTTGCGCCGCAGTCATCGAGCAGGGCGACTGGCCGCAAAGTGCGATCTTCGAAAGCCTAGCTGCTACGACCGCCCCGTCTGCCCCAACGATCGGTGCAGCCCTGCCTGCGGAGGTCGGAGTCTTCCACCCCCCGAACGTCATCATCGACACCACCGTCGCCCGACAATGCTCGGGAACGGCAGACCCGGTTGACCCGGGGACCGTCGGACCACCACCCCCGGGAACCTTCACCTTGACCATTATCTTGCCCGGCGGCGGCACAGGCAGCGTCGTGAGCACACCGGCGGGCATCGACTGTGGAGTGCAATGCCAAATGAATTTCCCCGCGGGCTCGACCGTCGTCCTGGAGCCGTTCTTGACCGGAGGCTCCGTTTTCAGTCACTGGACGGGCGTTGACGTGGACCTGGGAGTCGAAGGCGCCCAAGTCATCATGAACGCGAACCGCACCGTGGAAGCATGGATTGAATAGGTCGCAAACCATTGGAAAGGCCACGGGCCCGCTGACCTCCTTGGTAGGAAGCCGGCGGGCCCGTGGCGTCGCAAGCTGTCCGAAACTAGCTCTTCAAAGCGCGTCCCACGATCTCGGAGGTGTTCTTCGAGAGGCCCGGGGTGGCGGCGATGCGTTCCAGGTGGGAGAAGACCATGACCTGGCGGGCCTGGTCGTAGCGGCGGTAGTTGTTGAAGGCGCGAACCATGCCAGAGGCGATCTGGGGGTTGATCTTGTCCAGCTCGAGCACTGCGTCGGCGATGAGCTGGTATCCCGCCCCATCGGCCTGGTGGAAGCCCGTGGAGTTGGCCATGGCGAACGCGCCCAACAGGGAGCGCACCCGGTTGGGGTTCTTGATGGAGAAGTCCTTGTGGCCCATGAGCGCGCGCACGCGATCCACGGAACCCGGTAGACGGTTGACCGCTTGGAGCATGAACCACTTGTCCATGACCAGGGGGTCCTGATTCCAGCGCTCGTAGAAGGCCACCAGGGCGGCTTCGTAGGCTTCGCCGCCCACCGCGCCCAGGCCGGCCAATGCGCCCTGCATGTCGGTCATGTTGTCCGCATTGTCAAACTGGGCTTTGGCAGAAGCCACATGGCTCGGGTTTCCGGAGCGAACCAGGTAGGCCAGGGCCGACCCGTGGGCGCTGCGGCGCTGGATGTTGGCCTGGTCGGCGCTGTAGGCCCCGGAGGGCATGGTGCCGTCGTAGAGTTCCTTGAACTGGAC
>JARGOW010000222.1:3151-6698 GCA_029212955.1 Planctomycetota bacterium
CGGCCAGCTTGCGGAAGACGAAGCTGCGGGCCTCGAAGAGCGCGTCGGGGTCTACCACTTCCATGCGCTGCTCGAGCGTGCCCTCGGAGGGCAGGGTCAACATCATGGAACGCATGGCGCCGTCCATTTCCTTGTCGCCCAACACGCCGGCCATGGCGTCCTTGAGCTCCTCAGGCAGCAGCAGGGATTTGCCCTCCTGATGGCGTCCAGCCAGCTCGAGGATCGTGTCGCCGAACAGCTCCTGGGCCGCATCCCAGCGGCTGAAGCTGTCCTTGTCGTTCGCCATGAGGAAGGAGAGTTCCTTGGCGGTACGGGACAGCCGCATGTCCACCGGAGCGGAGAATCCGCGCAGCAAGGACGGGCAGGGCTCGTTTTTCAAACCGACGAATACGAAGGTTTTCTGGAACATGGTGACTTCCAAAACGCGCTCGGTGGGCGCGTCTACCGCGTCCTCACCCTCCAGGATGAGGGGCATCTCCGAACCGTCCGAGTCGAGCAGGGCCATGCGCACCGGGATGTGCATGGGCTGGAACTTTTCGATCTCCTGACCGCGCGGGCAGTGCTGGCGGAAGGTCAAAGTGAAACGCCCGTTTTCCGGATCCCAGGCGCGCTCGACTTCGAGGAGCGGGGTTCCCGCCTGCTCGTACCAACGCTCGAATTGATCCAGGTTCTTGCCCGAAGCGTCGGCCATGGCCGCACGGAAATCGTCGCAGGTCACAGCGGAGCCATCGTGACGCTCAAAGTACAGATCCATGCCCTTGCGGAAGTTCTCGGCGCCGATCAGCGTGTGATACATGCGGATGACCTCCGACCCCTTCGAGTACACCGTTGAGGTGTAGAAGTTGTCCATTTCAATGTAGGACTCGGGGCGAATGGGGTGTGCCATCGGGCCAGAATCCTCGCGGAATTGGGCCACGCGCAGGCTGGCCACGTTTCCGATGCGGGTCACCGCGCGGGAGGTCATGTCCGAGGTGAATTCCTGGTCCCGGAAGACGGTTAGGCCCTCTTTGAGAGTCAGTTGGAACCAGTCCTTACAGGTCACGCGGTTGCCGGTCCAGTTGTGGAAGTACTCGTGAGCGATGACGGCCTCCACTCCCTCATAGTCACCATCTGTGGCCGTTTCGGGACGCGCCAAAACGTACTTCGAGTTGAACACGTTGAGGCCCTTGTTCTCCATGGCGCCCATGTTGAAGTCGCCCACAGCCACGATCATGTAGATGTCCAGGTCATACTCCAGACCGAAGACTTCCTCGTCCCACTTCATCGACTTTTGCAGGGACACGAGGGCGTGCTCGCATGCGTCGATGTTCTGGGGCTCGACCCAGATTTCCAAGTCGACCTCGCGGCCCGACATGGTGGTGAATTTGCCAGCGTGGCACTTCAGGCTGCCAGCCACCAGGGCGAACAGGTAGCACGGCTTGCGGAAGGGGTCCTCCCAGCGAACCTGACGGCGTCCGTCGCCCAGATCCTTGTCAGCCACCTTGTTGCCATTGGAAAGCAAGATCGGATAGGCGGCGTTGTCCGCAGTGATTGTGGTCGAGAAGATCGCCATCACGTCGGGGCGATCCAGGTACCAGGTGATGCGGCGGAATCCTTCGGCCTCGCATTGAGTGCAGAAATTGCCGCTGGACTTGTAAAGTCCGTTCAACTTCGTGTTTGTTTCAGGGTGATTGCGGACCGAGATCTCGAGGGTGAAATCCGCGGGCAGACCATCGATGGTCAGCTTCTCCTCTTCGATCTGAACCTGGGAGGCGGGCCACTCCTGGCCATCCACGCTCACTTTCAGGGTCTCGAGTTCCTCACCGTCCAAGATCAACGGCCGGGTGTGGTCCCCATTGCGCAGGACGCGCATTTTGGAATCCACGAGGGTGCCGTCCTCGCCCAGATGGAAGTCCAGGTCCACTGTGTCGATGGTGTAATCCGGGGCCTGGTAATCTTTGCGGTACTTGGTCAGGGGAGCTTGTTCTGTGCTGGTCATATCTCGGGTCCTTGGGACTTGTCGGCCTCAGAATAGCGTTCCCTGCGGGGGGGTAAACCCGGCACGACCCTTTATCGCCTCGACGGGCAAGAACCCGTGCAATGGGCACCGTTCTGGCCCTTTCTGGTTCAATCTACGCGCTAGAAAGCCGCTAGGATGGTCCACATGAGCTCCTCCCCCACCGAATCCGACTTGCCCCAGCAAGTGCTGACCATCCTCGCGGCCCAGGACTTGGCCGCTTCCGCCGACTTCTACGAAAAGCTCCTGGGGTGGGAGCGCACCGTGGATGTGCCCGTATATGTGCAACTCACCGCACCTGGCGGATTGGGCCTTGGGATCTACGAACGCGAGAGTTACGGCGTCAATACCGGGCAGGTTCCTCCTTTGCCCAAGGCTGGCCACGCCGGTGGGGCTGAGATCTACTTCTACTGCAAGGATCTGGAGGAACGCGTGGCCCTCGCCGAAAGCTTAGGTGCTCGACCGCTCTCTCCCCTGTCCAAGCGCATGTGGGGGGACGAAGTGGCCTACTTCGCCGACCCCGATGAAAACGTAGTGGCCCTGGCTCGCCCCCCTATCGAGGACTGATTTGCTCCACAAATAGGCCAATGTCAATGGTGCCCGGCCAATGTGGGTTCCGGGGTGTTGGACCATTGCCCCCGGCACTATGCTGCCGGCCCCGTTCGGCCCTCCACGCCCCAACCGACCCCATCTCCATGCCCTCCCCCTCCAAAGCGAAAAAGGCCTCTCGCAAGGCCACCCCTCGCAAGCCCAAAGCCCAAAGCGACTCCACCTCCCTCGATGCCATCTTCCGCCCCCGCTCGGTCGCCGTGGTCGGTGCCAGCCGCCGGGAAAACCAGATCGGCCATCAAATCGTGCGCAATCTGGTGGAGGGAGGTTTCACCGGCCCCGTCTATCCCGTGAACCCATCGGCCCCGGTGGTGCACTCTATGCATTGCTTCCCCAAGGTCTCCGCGATTCCCGGCCCCGTGGACATGGCTCTCTTGGTCGTGCCCGCGCCCTACGTTCTCCAGGCCGCCAAGGACTGCGGCAAGAAGGGCGTCAAAGGCCTGGTTTGTATCACCGCCGGCTTTTCCGAGATCGGCGGCGAAGGTGTCGAGCGCCAGGAAGCGCTCATGAAAGTCTGTGAGCAATACGGGATGCGACTGGTCGGTCCCAACTGCATGGGTGTACTGAACACGGATGCCTGCTACTCGATGAACGCATCGTTTGCAGATACGCCTCCGATCCAAGGTAAGGCCGCTTTCCTGTCCCAATCGGGTGCCCTCGGCGCGGCGATCCTGTCGGACGCGCGCTCGCTGGGCCTGGGTATCAGCATGTTCGCCAGCGTGGGAAACCGCGCGGATGTTTCCCCCCCCGACCTGCTGCAATACTGGGAGCACGACCCGAACACCAAGTTGATCTTGATGTATCTGGAGGCCTTCGGCGAGCCGGAGAAATTCCTGGAGACGGCTCGACGCGTTTCGCGTAAGAAGCCCGTTCTCGTGGTCAAATCGGGCCGTTCCGACCGGGGCGCTCAAGCCGCCATCAGCCACACGGGATCCCTAGCCG
>JARGOW010000223.1:0-2022 GCA_029212955.1 Planctomycetota bacterium
AGTCTCCGCCCGCCACAAGAACGTCCTGGTCGATACCTGCCAGTGCGGTCTGATCCCCGCGCGCGAATCTCAAGGCCCGATAGGTGAAGGTCCACTCCGTATCGAGCAAGTGTCCAATCAATTCATTGATACTCCATTTTCCGGGGGCATAGCGGAAATGGGCCTTGTCGGGCGGGATGCTTTCCAGGAGGGCCGAGGCTGAAGCGAGCTGTTCCGTCAGTGTGGCGACGATGTCGCCGGGGGGAACCCTCTGCACGTAGGCGTCATAGTAGGGTGCATATTCTTGGGCGGTGGGGCGGCCGGACTCTCTGGCTTGACTCATGGGGACTTCATGTGGGGCATCAAATGGATGGCGCTTCATCCTATCGACTGGACACGTCCTATGGCTCATTCCTTGGATTCGCGGCAATTCCGCGCTGGATCCCATGCTGCTTTGGCCAAAGGGGCCGTGCCGTGCCTGGTTGATTCCTGTGGGGAGAAGGGTTCCATTCGCCGTTGGAACTCCGGGGGCCGAGTCTTTTGCCCGCGGCTCCGAATCCCTAGGCGTTTCCCTTGATCACGAAACGCTCCACCAGGTTTCGTAGGGTATGGATTTCGTTCTCGGCCAACTTGGCCGCATCGCCAAGGCTTTGGGCCTGGTTCGCGGTCTTTTGGGTTTCCGCATCCACCTGGGAAACACTGTTGGAAATGCCGCGCAATGCCGCAGCGCCCTCTTGGCTAGAGCTGGAGATTTTGGCCAGTTCGGCGCGCACGTCCTCGGTGCCTCCAGAGATTTTGGAGAGGGCTCCAGCGGCCCGCACGCTGATCTGCAGCGCATCCTTGGAGGAGTCCGTGGTCTCCTTGATTTTGATTGCGGTTCCCTTGGCGGCTTCTGTGCACCGCAGGGCGAGTTGACGCACTTCCTCAGCCACAACAGCGAAACCCTGTCCGTGGTCTCCAGCCCGGGCCGCTTCCACGGAGGCATTCAGGGAAAGCAGGTTGGTCTGTGAGGCGATGGACTGGATGACCTCGATGATCTTGCTGACCTCGCCGTTGGCCAGATCGATGCGTTCGAGGGCTTGCACGAGCTCCTCCATCTCCTGGGAGCCATCCTGTGCGTTGTGGGCCGCGTCTTGGGAGAGGGTATTGGCCTTTGCAATCGTCTCCGCATCGGCCTGGGTGGTCAGCGCGATTTCGTGGATGGACGACGTGATGGCCGCGATGGAGTCCGCTTGAAGCACTGCGGAGGATGAAAGGTCGTCGGTGGTTTGACGGATACTCTCCGAGCTGGATTGGATAGCGTGGGCGACTCCACCCACGTCGAAGATGCTCGACTCAAAACTGTCAAAGAGGATGTTGAGCGACTGAGCCGCTTGGCCGACCTCATCCTCGGATCCCACAGGAACCCTCTGGGTCAGGTCGGAGGCTTGTTCGATCTGACGGATCGTGTGGGTCATTTCGCGCATCGGCCGGGCGATGGCTCGGACGATCAATACAGCCAACAGAATACCCACTCCCAGGCTAATGAACATGGATCGAATGCCGGTGTTCAGGGCCTGATCGTTGGTGCTAGAAACCTTGCTGCCAGAGGCGCCCACGCTGGCTGCGATGGAGCGAATGCTCGACATCTGTTCTCCCACCAGACCGTTGAGCTCATCGACCGAGGCCTGTTTTTGTGCCAACAATTGACCCACTTCCGTGCGCAGGAGGCGCAGGTCGTCCTTGAGGGCGCGACCGATGCGAAGGGCTTCCATGATGCCCTTGTTGCCATCGACCCATTCCTCGTCCATGTAGTAGTCGGCGGTTTCCCGCATCAACGATTCGTAGCCGTCCAGTCGGTCGAGCAGGTCCGCGGGATAAACCACCTGGAGGGAGTCCATGCTCGCAAGGGCCTCTTGGAACTCAGTTTTGGCCTGGGTGACGGCTTCTTCGGAGCTGACTTGCCAGCTCACCACATAATCCGACATCCAAAAGTGCATCTCGTCGAGCGAAGCGATGGCCGAGCCAACGGCGAGGGCTTTTGCATTCAGGGTGTCGAGTTCA
>JARGOW010000223.1:2032-2299 GCA_029212955.1 Planctomycetota bacterium
CTCGACCTGGCGCTCCACGGCTTCCATCTGCTCTCCGATGAGTTTGTTCGATTCAGCAACCACGCCGCTGGCCGCTTGGATGTCGAGCAAAACCAGAATGACCGAAGCCGATCCCAGGCTGAGCAGGATCAGAACGAGCGCGCTGATCTTGCCGGCGATGGAAAGGGATCTACCCGTCAATCGTCCAATGAGGTCGGATTGTTTGGACATGGGCTGGTTGGTTTGGTGCACGAACGAGTGGAGTGAGAGTATGGACGGGGGGGGGTG
>JARGOW010000223.1:2432-2692 GCA_029212955.1 Planctomycetota bacterium
CCGACCCCACACCTTTGCGGATCCGTGCTTAGCGTTGGCTGGAGCCAGATTTCTTCTTGGGCGCGCTGGCTTCACGGGGACCGTCCTTGATGGCTCCCGGCTTGCTGGCGTCCGCCTTGCGTTCGATTTCTTTGCGCTTGGCTGCCGTCTCCATGAGTTGGCCGTAGTTTTGGATGGCCTTGGTGTCCACGAAGTACTCAAAAGAATCGACGAGCTTCCAGCCCAAGTCCAGGTTGACAGTGCCCTGACCGTCGATGATC
>JARGOW010000223.1:2702-6686 GCA_029212955.1 Planctomycetota bacterium
TGTCGCTCAAGATGAAGTTCAAGAACGCACGCTCCTTGGCGGGGATGTCTTTCTTGTGGGCTAGGAAAAGGGGGCGGTAGTAGGGATAGGCACCGGAAGCGATGTTCTTTTTGCTGGGCTCGTTACCGTCCACGAACAGGGTCTTCAGCTTGCGAAGGCGTGCGCTAGACATGCCCGTGACGCCGATTGCGGTTTCGTTCTTTTCGATTTGCTGCTCGAGCGGTCCACTGCTCTTGTAGCGCGTCACGTTGTCACCAAAGTCAAAGTCCTTGTCGCCCAGGATGATCTGGCGGAAAGTGAAGCCCACACCGGAGGTTTTGCCATCGCGAACCAGGACGGAGATCGGGCCGGGGGTGCCGCCGAGCTGGCTCCAGTCGGTGACCTTGCCCGTAAACACGCCGATCAGGTCTTTCTTGCTGATGTCGGAGATTGGGTTGCTGGGGTGGACGACCGGGACGAGGGCATCCCAGGCCACGAGTGCCAGGTCGAGGCCCAATTCATTCTCTTTGAGGGAGGGGAGGCAGCCCCGGCAGGTGCCACCAAAATCCGCACTGCCGTCGCCGGCGGCCATGATTCCCTTGGTGGCGCCGCCACCGGATACCTTGACCTTAATACCTGTTTCTTCGGTGTAGGCCTTGGCGCACGCCTTTAGGAATGCCTTCTTGGTAATGCCGCATCCCTTCCAGCGCACGGTGGAGTCCGCAGCAGACCCTGCAGGGCTTTGAAAGGCGGAGAGGGCAAGCACGCTGCACAAAGCAATCGCAGTTTTCGTAATAGTTCGCATTGAGAGAGTTCCGTTAGGGCAGGCTGATCGGGGAGGGGGACAGAGTTACAATGGGATTGATCGTCCCCGCCGAGACGGAAATTGAGCCCACCCATCCTCGCTTGCAGGATTGGGTCGGGTCCCGCAACAACGGTGGCTTGGCCTCCTTGGCCATGCCTTGTTTCGATATGCAACGCGCTAGTTCGGGCGCGCTAACAACGGAATCAAACCTGGCGCATCAGGCCTTCGTCGTCGGCGCGGTGGTCGTCATACCGTCCGTTGAGGATCCCCACCAGTTGGCGGTAGGAAATGAGGGGGTGCCCTGCAGCGCGGAGGCGTGCGAAGGCTTCCGAGTCAGGCCAGCGAAAGTAAGCGCCCTGGCCTTCGGTTTGCACTTCGGGGGTCAGTTCGCCGTTTTGCAGGGCCTCCAGGCAAGCGGGGAGCAATCGTGCGGCGCATTGGATGGTCAGGTAGTAGTTCAGCTGGACTGACATGCCAGGGGTCGTTGGGAAACTGGTGTGCCCGAGCACGCCACCCGTGTCGACACCCTCATCTTCGATCAAATGCAGAGTGGCGCCGGCTCGGGCGGAACCCTCCGAAAGCTCCCAAAAGTACGGTTGGATCCCACGGAAGTCGGGCAATAGCCCCGGGTGAACATTTACGATTCCGAGGGGCGCCATGGAGATCAAGGGCTCCTTCAGGATCTGATGGCAGAGGCTCACAATCACGTCTGGCGCAAACGCCCGAACAAACTCCAGGCTCTCGGGAGCCATCACGTTTTCACTGCGCTGGAAAGGGATTCCCTGGCGCTTGCAGGTGGCGCGCAACCGACGGAAGATGGCACCCCGGGCTAGGACCTTGGGAAGTGCGGTGATGGTCAACAGGCCCATGTATTCCAAAAGCTTGCCCATGGCAAAGCGCCGTGAAAGTTGCGGCAAAATTCGTTCGGCGGTGCCCCGGCGACCCTTGCCCTTCAACACCAACGGAATCTTGACCACCGCCAGCTCGTCGCACGGCCGCGCGTCGGCGTACTGGGTCAAGAGCGAGTTGTGCAACACGTAGTCGCTAAGCAAGAACAGCACTTTCATGGTCACACCTCCCGTTGGTAATTGTTATTGGAATTCGCCGTGTGTAGACCCTTTTGGGGATCCACGAGGCCCCAGCTTACTGGGAGAGTTTTGCTAGCCGCCGGTGAATGCGCTTGAGCACGGATGCATCACTATCGCTGTATACGTCGCGCAGGGCATGGTCGCTCAAGCTGGGATCTTCGGGGGACTTGAATTCGTTGACGCCCAGGTTAAAGAGTGCCTGGGTCAAGCGTTGGTCCGGGTACTGCTCGAGGTACTTGCTGAAGAGGTCCAGAAATTCTTGATGCTCGGCTTTCATGGGATGGACTTTGTGATTGGGGCTCAGGGGCCATGTCTTGTCCGAGCACCACGCAGGAATACGGCGCTGACCAAGGGGGCCCTAGGAGGGTGATTCGGAATCCGATGCGGCATGGGCTCCGAGGAAAGGGGGATAGGCCAGTCCAGAACCCAGGCGGGGAAAAGCCGGGAGGACAGAGCCAACGGGGGGCTCTCCAGGATACTCCACTCTTTCCAGGAACAGTCCGGATGAAGGGGCGGTTGACTTGGAGGGCAACTCGCCCGGGGCGGTGGGCTCCTTAACAAGTTTCGCCAGCTCGTCGGGGGACATCCGCCCCGTTCCAACCTGGACCAGGGAGCCCACGAGCCGACGCACCATTCTCCAAAGGAAGTGCGATGCGGAAATTCGCACCAGCAGCAATTCGCCGGATTCGACCACCTGCACATCGTCCACGACGACGATCGTGCTGGTCTGGGCCTTGGGGCGCTCGCAGAAGCGGCTGAAATCGTGGCGGCCCACAAAGGACTGGGCGGCATTTGCCATCAGGGCAACATCCAGGTGTTCGCCCACGCTCCACGCATACCGCCTCGAAAATGCCGTGCGACGACGGATGATCTGGTAGAGGTAGCTGCGCCGAACCGCATCGTGGCGCGCGTGGAATCCATCGGCGGCACGAAGCAGGCTGGAGACGTGAATTCCATTGGGCAAGGCCCCGTTGAGGCCTTTCAGGAGCTTCTCCGCATCGGCCTCGGCGGAAAGCCGTAGGTAGGCAACTTGGCCCAAGGCGTGCACACCGGCGTCCGTGCGTCCCGAACCTCCCAACTCGCGCACTTGTCCGCCCGCTTGTTCGATGGCCTTGGAGAGCTCACCTGCCACGCTACGTGCATTCTTTTGATATTGCCATCCGTGGAATCCCGTGCCGTCGTACTCCACATCCAACCGGTACGTGGCCCCGCCGCGGGCTGGCTTGCGACCGCCCGGACGTCCTGACCTGCTGTTCTTCATGGGGGGAGTTTACAGGGATCCAGTGGCGTGGAGTCAGGACAAAGTGAGCGATACCGCCCGGTGCCCGGTCAGGTCGGCGTGATTGCGGGTCTTCAGCGGTTTGAAAAGGCTTGGTGTATTGGGCGAACCCAAGGCCCGAAGCGCCCTTCGTTCTTCAGGAATTTGCCTATAATTGGGCAGCCCTTTTGGAGACTTCTTTCATGCAATTCAGACCATTCTCGGAATTCCTTTGGCTCGGTGCGCTTTCCCTCGTGCCCTTCGTTTCCAGCGCTTCTGCAACGCCGACCGTGCAAGGGGTTCGGGACTACACGCCAGTCGTTGTGCAACCGTCGGTGGCGCTGGGTGATGCCACCCCGCTCGAACACGCGGTTCCCAGCGTGTCCCCCCTGGGCACTTTGCCCAATATTTTGCTGACCGGCTACTGGCCGCCGAGCAACGAAGCCCTGCGACGCTTTTCACCGGACCCGATTCAAAATCCTCTGGGCTGGATCGGGGCCAATTGGGAAGGGCGCGGGTACGACGTCTATGCTTACTTCCCCGAGTTCAACCCTGCCAACTGCAACCAATGCGGGCAGGGTATGGGGGACCTTGAGGTGGACTACCAGGATACCTCCGCGGATTTCTGGGCCATAGCCAATGGATTGGAGCCCGTGGCGATCATCACGTTCAGTCGTGGCTTCATCAACCTCAGTTGGGAAGTGGAGATGAATCAAATCAACCGCACGAGTTGGTTCCAAGACTTCACCGCGCCGCGCACTCCCACCCCGAGTCCGCCGGACGCGGGTGTGCCGGCAGGACACATTCGCCACTCCAGTTTGCCGGTGGAGCGAATCGTGGAGGCAGTGGACCAG
>JARGOW010000224.1 GCA_029212955.1 Planctomycetota bacterium
GGTCAAGAACAGATACTCGCCACCCGACTCCGAAAGACGTGACGCCAAGGCCCCATAGCAGAGCGCGCCCAACAGGGCCAACACCCCTCCGATCAGCCAGGCGAGCATCACCCAGCCTGGCGAACCCAGATCCGCCAGGGCAAAGCCGGAGGTGGTAAAGACCCCCGCGCCGATCAGGTTTGCGGCACCGATGGCCCCCAGGGAAGGGGTGCCGAGGCGCCGACGCGCGGAGTCGCTCACGACTTCCTAAAGCGTGCGACCCAGTTTTCCTCCAGGCCTTCGATCGGAATCTCCTCGACCATTTCGAAACCGAAGGACTTCATCTCCGCAAAGACCTCCTCCTTGCCGGCGCGCACGTGGCCCAGAATCCATTCACGGCTCACGCCGGGAATGCGCTTGAAGTCCACGATCACGACTTCACCACCGGGGCGCAGGGCGGAGTGCAAGGTGGCCATGGTCGTGCGCGGAAACTCGAAGTGGTGGTACACGTCGCAGATGAACGCGTAGTCCACGCTGTTGTCGGGCAGGTCGACCGAGTCCTCGGAGCACAGGCGCGCTTCGATCTGGGGGTGCCCTTCCCGCTTGGCGCGGTCGGCCAGGTGCTCTACGAATTTCGGAGCGATGTCGATGGCGAAGACCTTGCCCTTGGGCCCCACAGCTTGTGCGAAGAGACCGATGTAAGGCCCCGTTCCTGCCCCCACGTCCACGATGCTCGAACCGGACTTGATGCCGATCGAGGCCGCGATTTCGGCCCGGTTGGCGAACACCTCGCGGCTCTCACCCTCGAAGCGATCCACGAATTTGTCGACTTGGAGTTCCGGGTTCAGGAACGACTTGTTGATGCCCGGCTTGACGCTGTCTTCAGCGGCCATTTGGGCGGGGGCCACGTCGGTACTCGCGCAACCGACGATGGAGAGGCTCGCAAGCATTGCGGCCGAGAACAGGTTCAGAATGGGCAGTTTCATGGTGATCCAGATTGTAGGTGCGCACAACCATCCGAACAAGGCATGCCCAAAGCGCCCTCCAGCCCGCAAACCCGCAAGCCTCGCGTTTGCCGCAACCGGCGAACCGGATGACTCTTCGGTCCATTTGCTAGGCCAGCCAGCTCCAAGAAATTTCGTAAGATAGTCACATGATTGCTTTCACATTTGCGTTGGTTGCTTCGGTGGCCCTATTGCCTTTTCAGGAGGCGGAGAAGCTTACCGCGGAGAATTTTGAGGGGACGTTGGCTCGGATCCTGCCGGAGGAGTCGGAATTGCGCTGGAAGGATGTGGATTGGCGGGTTGCTTTGGCGGATGGGATTCGGGATGCGCGGGTGGAGGGCAAGCCGATTTTGCTGTGGGCCATGAATGGGCATCCACTGGGCTGCGTCTGAAACAATGGAGTCGCGGCCAGGCGGTCTGTCTGGTCCAACAACGAAGTTCAGGAGTTGCTGGGCGAGTTTGTGCCGGTGGCGGATGAGGTGCACCGGTTGCAGCGGGGCAAGGACGCGGAGTCGCGCTTTTTCCAAGGGTTTGCGGAGGAGGGTCACTACGGCGGCCGCACCGAACCGACCGATACGCGCCAGGGGATTTATGCGGTGACGCCAGGTGGGAAGTTTTTGGCCTCGATCAACACGCGCAATGGCAAGGCCATGGCGGCCATGCTGGAATCAGCCCTGGGCAAATGGAAAGAACTGGAGCCGACCGAGCGCTTGGGCAAGGCGTTTGAACCGGACAAGAACACGCGCTTCGAGCGCTTCTTCCCCACCGATGGACTCGTGCTACGCTGCGTATCCCGGGACCTGGAGGTGCAAAAGGAACTCGGAGAAACCGATTGGCGGCGCGAGGCTTGGAACCAAGACTTTGCCTGGTTCCGCAAGGGCGAGGTGAGTTCGATGATCCCCGAAGCGAAGGTGGGCGCGACCCTGGCCATGCCCAAACCCTTGGCATGGAGGCTGGCCCAATGCCACCTGCTCGACAACGTGCGTGGACAGACCCCGGCCTACAAACCGGCCCACATCAAAACGGCGCTCCTCACTTTCCAGGTGACGAAGGTTGAGGGGAAGACCTTGCACATGGCCATCACGGGGCGCACGAAAGCGGAACGGGCTGGAAAATGGAAGGGCGGGCTCGAGTGCGAGCTACTGGGCCGAGCCGTCTACGACGGCGAGCGCTTCACCCGGTTTGAATTGGTTGCCCTGGGAACTCGTTGGGGTGAAACCCAATACAACGCGCGCAGTGGGCAGGCTCAATCCAGGTTGGGCATGGCCTTGGTTTTGGATGACAAAGCGCCCCGAGTGGCCCCTGCAAACCATTGGATCTACGGGTGGAGATAGGCGCGCCACATTTCACCGGGTCCATTGGAAGAATCACCCCACCCCCGCCACGCCCGGTCGATCGACCGCCAACTCTTGCAATTCCATGGCCCACCCAAAATTCCGGGGGGCCCCGTATGGCACCCGTCCACATTTAGGCTAGGAAAGCCCTCAAACGCGACCCCATTCCCCTGGGTCGCACTTCGCCCCCCCCCGTTACAGTTTCCGAGATCGGGTCCGAACGGCGGACGGCAAACCTGCCCGCCAGAAATCCCCCACCAAACGCTTGCACCATGGCTCAAATTTTCACGACGATCTCCGATGACCACAGCACATTCATCGAACACCAGCCCATGTTCTTTGTGGCAACGGCTCCCGAAGAAGGTCGCATCAACCTGTCGCCCAAGGGCATGGACACGCTCAAGGTGCTGGGGCCCAACCAAATCGCCTGGCTCAACCTGACCGGCAGTGGAAACGAAACGGCGAGTCACATCGGCGAGAATGCGCGCATGACGATCATGTGGTGCTCCTTCGACTCCACTCCTATGATCATGCGCGCCTACGGCCAGGCCAAGGTCTACCACGCCTACGATGCCGAGTTTGCGGAACTCAGTGGACTTTGGACCGAGCGCCACGGCCAACGCCAGGTCTTTGTGCTCGAAGTGGAATCCCTGCAAACCTCCTGCGGGTTTGCGGTTCCACTTATGGATCTGGTCGCCGAACGCCAAGTCCTTCGGGACTGGTCCGATAAGAAAGGTGACGCGGGCATTCAGGAATACTGGCGGGACCGAAACCAAACGACCATCGACGGAGCGCCCACCGGGGTTTTGCCCGACTGATTCCGCACAGGCGCCCTGAATCCGCGCCCGCGTAGGGCCTTACTCTTCCTGGATCGGCGAGGTCAGAATATGAACCTCTTGAGGCCCCAACTCGATGGTTCCTAGCTCAAGGGTTGTGCCCTCCTCTTCCTCCGTCCCGCTCACCCATTGCTGGATACGGTAGATCCCGGGAGGCACGGCAACCCTCGGCTGGAGCCCTTCTTCGGTCGGCCTACCCTGGCCCGAATACGCCACGAACCGGGGCTGCTCCGCGCCCTCTGAAACCACGACCCACTCATGCCCGGCAGGCGCTTCCGAGGTTTGAAGCCAGGCGGCCGGGCCCAACCCGATGGGGCCTAGATCCATGGGCTCCCCCTTGAGGACCTCCACGCGCATGGGCTCGGAGGCGAAAGCACCGGCGCTTGCCAATTCCAGGAAGCAGACGCCGGGGGCCAGGGAAACCGCGGCGGGTTCGCCCAGGCGACCTCCCACGTTTTGAGTCCACCCGCGTTCCATGGCCGCATCCCAAATCCTTAGCTCTGCCACGCCGGGGCCCTCGCCCTCACCGTCCATGGGCGAATAGGTCACGGTGGTTCGATCCGCCGCATCCAATGCGATTCGCCAATCGAGTTGCCCGGTTAGGGCGCGCTCCTCGCTGTGCAGGATTCGGCCATCCTCCAACTGGCTGAATTGGACTTTGAGGAAGGTCGAGGCGCAGCGCGGCAGGAGGAATCTCCCATCCTCCTGGGAAAGTGTCACACCCACCCAAAGCTTGCCGGGCTGTGCGTGTACCGCTTCGACCATGAGCACCGGAGTTTCGGGCTCCTCCGACTCCTGGAGATCGCCATCCGGCGACTTCTGGAAGTCAATGGTTCCCACAAGGCTGATGCCTGGGTCGACAAACCCATGCCACGTGGCTTCTCCGCCCTCCTCCACGCGCACCTTGCTCGCGGAGGCCTCGGAGGCTTTGGCTTCGGTCCTCACACTGTATTCACCTGCGGCCAGATCCATGGAGTATTCGCCTTTGATGTCGGTGTAGGCATCCTCCACAACCGGCATGGGAATGGGGACTTCCCCCTCCAAGGTTTGATCACCCACGGCTCGGACCCGTGTGAAAGCCACGGGTTGACCCAGGTTGTCGCGCACGCTTCCCGAGAGCTTTCCCTCGGGACCCGTCGGGGTATAGGCGATCCGCGATTCCAGAAACAGAACCCGGTCGGTGACAAAACTCAGCTCCCGTTCCCACCGATCTTCTCCTCCAAAAGCCGAGAAAAGGGCACCGTGGGTGACTTCGTCCTGCCTCGGATAGGGGTGGATTTTCCGGTCCCTTCTCGGGCTCCGCTTCACCGTTCTTGCCTGGGGAAGGTTCAAGGCCTCCGTGGCCCAGGCCCCCACAAGCCCCGACTCCACGCCGTGCATGGTTGCGATCGCCCCACTCACCCGCCAGGACCCGATGCTTGCCTGGTGCGAAGGCAAGAGCTCTGGATGGATCGCCAAACGGAACTCCTGGTGGGCCCCGGGGGCCAAGGAAAAGCGGCGCAATCCACCCAGCCACTTGCCCTTGCCCTCCACTCCGATGACCAATGGTTTTTGGCCCTTGGGCAACCACTCCACCGCAAACTTGCCCTCCCGATCCGTGGACCCCACGCGGTTCAAAGGGAGTTCAACCGGTGCGGCGAATACGGACACCCCCCTCGCCGGCATGCCAAACAGATCCGTGACCACCACATGCACATTGGCAAAGGGCACCGCTTCTATGGCCTGGTTCTCCTTCGAGTCCTCGGGTGCGTTCACCACCTGGGTTCGCTCCTGGGTCAAGTGGGGCTCCACCACTTCGACGGATCGCTCCGCCTCCGACTCCATCCCCACCAGGCCGGCTTGGCTTCCGGCCTCGGAAGGTCCGCCGAGTTGCGTGATTCCGAAGAGGAGTGCGCCCACGAGGATGAGGGCGGTGACAGCTTTGAAAGTGGACAAGGCGAGGACTCCGGTGGCGAGGGTTGTGGAAATAGTGAGGGGGCTGTGCGCGGCGGGGATCGGGGGAACGGGCACGGGCGCATGTCCAAGGGGAACCAGGGCCAGCATCCAACGCTCGCGACCCCCTTCCGACCGGTCCAAGGAATGGCGCAGTTCGCTGTGGGCGCGCTTCAGGCGGGCTTTCACCGTGGTGAGCCCCACCCCCTCGCGCCGGGCCAATTCGGCGAGCTCCAAACCTTCGAAGTGCCGGGCGATCACCACCCTGCGCAGGTCCGGATCCAGGGCCTGAAGGGCTCCGGAGAGTTCGCCAAGAACCAGCGAAAGGTCCAAGTCCGACTCGATGCGCTCCTTGCGGGCCACGGTTTTCTCCCGGAGGGAACGCCGCTCGTCGGAGCGCCGGCCCTTCCCCACTTTGCGACGCATGACCCGGGACAACCAACCGCGCGGCGAAGTCCATTCGCCGGGCGGCCGATTGAGAGCTTCGACCCAGGTCCCCTGCTCCAGGTCATCCGCGTCCGCCTCGCAGCGCGTCAACGCCGCAGCTAGGCGCCGCACGAAGGCACCATGCTCGGAGATGAATTTGGATTCGTTGGGAAGGGGTTCCATTGGGACTCTGTTTCAACAAGGTCCACCGTAGCCTGACGCGGTCGCCCCTTTCTGGAATAAATCCCCCCGCGGCGGTTTTCCATGGAGCCACACCCCGTGACCGGCCTGCAAAGGGCACTCCCGGCGATTAGATCTTTCGAACCGGTAGTTGGCAGCTCAGCTCGAAGTGCTCCATGCCGTGGGCGAACGGGAGCCCATTCCACGCTTCAAAAGCAGGCTGTTGGTCGGGTTCGTAACCGCTCTGGGGCAGCCAGGTCCCATAGATCCAATCCAGGGCGCGCATTTCCAACTCGATGCTGCCGCTCAAATGCACCTGGGCCACATGCATGGCGGGAAACTGAAAACTCCCCACCTCCCCATCGGTGATCGGCTCGGGAACCACCACGGCCACATCGTAGCGGCAGTCTTTAAGCGGGACGACCTCCGGGTCCTCCCACATGTACCCCAACCACTGCCCGCCCTCCAAGCCCCGATCCGTTGCCCAGGCCATGAGGCGCTTGCAAGCCTCGACCACACCATTCGATTGATAGGGATCCAGCACCCGGATGTACGCCACGTGACGGGCCGGAAGATCCCGGAATTCCACCTCGAAACCGTCGGGGTTTTCGCCCTTGGGCAAACGCGGCAAATGGGGTCCACCTTCATGTTGCAGCATGGTGGTTTCCAACTCCGTGCGCTTGGTTTCACGGAAGGCCTCCAAATCGAACGCGCTGGGCGCCACTCCGTAACTAGCCTTGAAGCTTCGGGAAAAATCGGAGGAGGAAGCGAACCCGCAGCGCAGGGCAATATCGGTGAGGGATCGTTTGCGCCCGTGGGACATCAATTGAAGCGCACGCTGCAATCGATGGCGCTTGACGAAGTGCTGAAGGGTCTCCCCCATCAAACTCTTGAAGATCCGGTGGAAGTGGAAT
>JARGOW010000225.1 GCA_029212955.1 Planctomycetota bacterium
CGCAGACCTGCGGCCATGGCCTCGTAGTTCTCGATCCGATTGTAGAGTTGGGCGGACAACCGGATCAAACGACTGGGCTCACCCGGATAGTTGAACACGGGAATTTCGACCCGGTGATTTTCCCATAGGGCCCTATGCAGCGGATCCGGGGTGAAGGGACCGGTGGGCACGTCGGGGTCTAGCTCCGGAAGGGGCGCAGCAGCCAGGTTTCCGATCATGGAGTCGGGAGCGGGGGTCTGGATCCCAAGCGCTTCGCACAAGAGATCCCTACCCCGGAGCGCCATGGCTTGATTGGCCGCATAAATGCCATCCCAGCCCCCTGGCAAGAGTTGCGCCATGGCCTCGATGGACTTTGGCAGGCACAAAACGGGTGTGGGATCCACGGTTCCCGGCCAATCGAACTCGGTTTGAATCTGCGGATAACCACCGCGGGGACTGTTCGCCCCATGGCTGATAATGGCGGGCGTGACGCGATCGCGACGGTCCTCCCGCACATACAACATGCCGACCGTTTTGGGAGCGCAGAGCCATTTGTGCCCGTTCGCCACATAGTAGGGCGCGCCCAGTTTCTTTAATTCCAGGGGCAGCATTCCGGGCCCATGGGCCCCGTCGACAATCGTGTCGATGCCCTTGGCTTCCATAATCTCCAGGATGCGTTCGATGGGAAGAACAAGGCCCGTGGGACTGGTCACATGGTCGATCAGGGCAATCTTGGTGCGTGGTGTCACCGCGCTTTCGATGGCCTCCACCACCTGATCCTCCGAATCCAAGGGGAAAGGAATTTGGGCCACGACCACCTTGGCGCCCCAACGCTCCGCCACAAACTGGAGGACGTTTTGGCACGCGTTGTATCCGTGATTCGTGCAAAGCAGCTCATCCCCGGGCTCGAAACGCATGGAACGCAGCACCGCGTTCACACCGGCGGTGGCGTTGCTTGTGAACACCAATCCGTCGGGGTCGGCACCCAGAAAATCGGCCACTCGATCCCGGGCTTCATCAAAAAGCGGGGGGAGCGCGCGCAGGAAAAAGTCCACGGGCTCACGCTCCAAACGATCCCGGTAGTCCTGCTGAATCTCTTGCACCTCTGCTAACAC
The DNA here is from genome assembly GCA_029212955.1 of Planctomycetota bacterium. Taxonomy (GTDB): domain Bacteria; phylum Planctomycetota; class UBA1135; order UBA1135; genus NORP259. The sequence goes on from JARGOW010000225.1 coordinate 1,095, forward strand.
CGCGCCAAAGGAGCCGTGGTTCAAGAAATGGACCCTGGGGTCCAGGGTCCAATTGGAAGCGATGGCCGATTGATTGCTCATGACGGGGGCGGGTTATTCCTGGGCCGGTTGGGCATCCACGTCCACGGCGTATGAGGAGAACCAATTGGTGCGGAAGAAGTGCTCCAAGCGGTCGGCCATTCCGTCTCCGGTCATCATGACCCCCACGTTTCGACTTTTGAAAAAGTAGCCACGCTCCCAGTTGGAAGTTCCGAGCCACGATTCCTTGTGATCGGCCACCAGGTACTTGGCATGAATCACGCGGGCGAAAGGGATATGTCCACCCGAATGTTCGGGAATCGTGACAAGGCGAACGCCAATGCCTTCCAATGCCGCCAAATCGCGAAGTCCCTCGATCACGCCCTTGCGATCGCACCAATCGGCCACCAAGATGCGAACGCGAACGCCACGCGCGGCTGCACGAATCAGGGCATCCTCCAGCTCCTCAAAGTGCTTGCCGTCATAGTCCACCAAATCGAGGGTCAGAACTTGCAGGTACAAGGTTTTCTGGGCCGCGTCGATCATCGCCTGCAACTTGGGCAAGTCCCAGGTGCTCTCCTCGGGCAACAACCCGGTGGGACTGTAGGCCGGACGCAAGGTAACCCAGCGATCATGCAGGCCGCGCACCTGGTTGGAGTCCATCAAGCAGTCGATGGCCAGGTCCGTTTCTGGATTTTCGATCACGGGTGGTTCTTGGCCCTGGGCCACGGCCCAGTCGTGATCAAAAACATCCAGCAGGGAGCGCGCAAACCTCGGACTGTGAATCCGAAGCCCCAACTCCTGAATGTGTTCCAGGGCGCGCCAGTCGAAATTCGCACTGCCCACATAGGTGTCCTCCCCATCAATGACCATGTATTTGGAATGCTGAACACCCCCGGTCATCTCGATCATGTTCCAAACGACCATTTCCACGTGGGGATCTTCAGCGAAGCGATCGAGCAACTCGGGGTAGGTGGCTTGGAATTTCTGACCGGCCAAAAAACGCACCCGAATCCCCCGGGCGGCCGCATCCTCAATGGCATGGATGATCGGGGTGAGTAGATCTCCCTCCCGCGCATGCAGGTAGAAATGACAGATATCGATGCTCTCACGGGCATTCTGAATCATCTCCATCCAGACCTCCGGCGTTTCCGGAATCTCAGGAGACCCCAGCACCGTGGCCACCGGAGTGGTCTCAACCAAGGAAACCGTGGCAGGCCCCACCGCAGCGCAGGAGGCCGAAATGCCCAGCAGGGACAAACCAATCCATTGAGTCAACTTCTTCATAGGCAGCGCCTCCGCGGTACCACACCGCTGAAAGACCACCTCACTGTAGCGAACCAACCCCCGCCATGCAGCCGCGCACCCCGCCCCCATGCATCCTATTCAGCCTTTTTCGGCTTGGCTTTCAAGCCGCTAGAGCGGGTGACATGACCCTCGAGATCGACCAGAAGGGCTTCCACTCGGGGTAGAGCTTCGATGATCTTGAGGCCTTCTTCTGGACCCACAACCACCATAGCTGTGGCTAGGGCGTCGGCAAAAGCCGCGTCTGGCGCCAGAACCGATGCACTGATACACCCTCGTGCCGGCCGGCCCGTGCGCGGGTCTAGAATGTGGTGATAGCGCCTCCCTTCAAGAACAAAGAATCTCTCGTAATCACCCGAAGTCACAAGGCAAACGTTCGATAGCGGTACCAGCGCAACGGGTTTTTGCCCCTTACGCGGATGGGTAATCGCAATACGCCAGGGCTCTCCGAATCTGGTTCCCAAGGCCTTTAGATCTCCACCCGCGTTGACCACGCCATGCTGGATACCGTGCTCCATCAACACAGCCATGGCCCGATCCACTCCGTACCCCTTAGCAATTCCTCCCAACCCAAGCCGTGTTCCGCTTGGCAATGATATTCTGTTCTTCTCCAGATCGATTTTGACTTTGCCATATCCCACCTTGGCTAATGCAGCCTCGATTTCAGCATCAGTGGGAAGTTTGGGCGGAACCGCCCTAAAATCCCAGAGTTTGCCCACGCTGGCGAAGGTGGGGTCAAAGGCTCCTTTGGTGACTTCGCATACGGCCAGGCTTCGTGCTACGAGCTGGGCTACCTCTTCAGGTACCTCAAAGAACCCCTGCCCCGCGTGGGCGTTCAGCCGATTGAGGGGGGAGTCCCTCCAGGTGGTAAACACATCCTCGACCCGCTGGATCTCCGACACTGCCGCATCCAGTGCCTTCTGGGCCTTTGACGGATTCGATTCTATGACCTTGATCTCAAGGTCCGTCCCCATGACTGCCAAGGTTCGTACGTGAAGTTCGGGCTTTGTCGCAGATTCCACAGGCGTGGAGGACGCAGAATCCTGAAATGGTGACGCCAAGGCGAAGCAGCACAACAAAGTGAGTGAAAGAGCGATCATGATCGTTCCAATATAGTGTGCTCGCAGAACAAGCATCGAAGGCGAAATCCAATTTGCCAACAGGCAAGAAAGTGCCCCAACCGAACTCAAGGCGAACGGAAGGGGCGTGGCAGGCTATTCTTGATTACAGGAAAGGCTCAAGGGACGTTGGTAGGCTGTGCCCGCGGTATACGACCTTGCGATTGGCATTCAGCAACACCACGTCGGGGGTCCCTTTCACTCGAAACAAATGGGTCAAGCCCAGATCCCGGTCCCGCACCTGGGGATAGGTCAACCCTAAATCGGTGATGACCTTGCCCAGCTTGTACTCATCCACACTTTCGTCGGGTCCCGAAACCACCCCGGCCACACTCAATCGATCCGCAAACTTACGGTATGCCTGCTGCACCAGCGGTGCCTCAGCCACGCACCCAGCTCACCAGGCCTGCCAGAAAACCAATAGCAAAGGCTGATCTGCCGCAAAGGCCCGCTGGGCATCTACCCCGTTGCTTTGGCCAGAAACCTGCAGGGCATGGACGATTGCCTGAGACGTCGGAATGGAACTCGGCTCGGCAGTTGTAGACTGACAGGAAACCAGAATCATAAGAGAAGCAATCCCCATCAGTAGGTTCTTTAGCATGACTAAAAGCTCCTCTTCCAGCCAAAGCTGAAAAACAAGTGGTCCAAGTCATCGGACCGCATGAGGTAATCGAGGCCGAAGTCCCATTGGCTATGTCGACCCCATTGAACGTGCGTACCCAACAAATGCGAATCGAAGTCCGCAAGCTCTGAATCCTGGGTACGTTCTTCGCCTGAGATTGGATCCACCGTAAAGCTTTCAGAGTATGCATCAGCCTCGGACTGGGTGTAGTATCGGTAACGAACGTCCCAAAGAACGCTATTGTCGAACTGTTGAATGTACTTTGGTGTCAGGTCGAAAGCGGTAATACCCCAATCGTCCGTGTACACCCGTCCACCCAATTCCATGGCACGGAAGTCATTTATGGACCGACGCACTTTACCGTACAAGGCAATGCGGGTTCGCGAATCAGGCAAGACCTCATCCCATTCAGTGCCTCGCGCATTGTTGGCCAGGTTTGGGTTTGGTGCATCGCCTGGGTCTTCAACCACTACCGCATTGATTGGTGTCGCCAAGAACCCCGTTTGGGATGTCAGCGAGAGTCCAAACTCGCCATGGGTGGTCGGGGATAACACCTGGTACCAGGAAAAACTTCCCGTGATAGATGTACGGTCGTCATCTCCGTCGGAGACTCCATCCCAGCGGATCAGGTCGATCGAATCGAAGTAGGCATTTAGATTGGCTGATATAACTGCATCTTGGGGCTCGAGCGCACGGGAGATCCCCCCACCCAAGCCTGCAGAGAAATAGTCGTATTCAAAACTGGCGCCCGCGTGCCAATTCAGATTGGTTTGCTCCGAAAGGCGATGACGGAAGGATGCTGCGATGCCCACGTAATTGTCTCCGCTCGCCCCCGACTCCTCCGTTCCGGGCACGCTCGCAATGCGCTCGATAGACGCGCTGGAGACGTTGTCATATTGGAGCTGGATATTGTATCCGAAGTCCTCGGACGCTTGGTAGTCAAAGGTGATCACTGGCTCAATGACGGTTACGGACTCGTCAACAAACGGGTTTCCCACTCCCTGATCATCCTTGTCGTAAAAACCCAACCTGACGGACCAATATCCAGCCCCCACGTCGGTGTGGGACTCACCGAATGTATTGGATCCCCCAAATAGGGTTTCAGGCTCACCGACTTGGCCGTCCTGAGCTCCGGCCAAAGGGGCAAGAACAAAGCCCACTATGCAAGTCAGCTGTTTTAATAGCACCCGCAACCTCCGCCAGCGGCCGCACCCACTCCCCCCGCAGCCCCTTCGATCGAGTACATGATCTTCTGCTCGAAGTGGGTCAATCCGGTGTCCTGAGACATGATCATGACAGGAGTCCCCAAGTCCCCCTTCTCATAGAATTCGACCGTATTGCACGACGCACTCGCACCCACAAGAGCGAAGCAGGCCCACATTTTCCAATTGCCTATTTTCATGATTGATTTCCAGGGTTTTGAGCTGAGGCAGAGGGAGTTCAACCCCCAACCGACAATGGTTCGCGATTAGGCCCCGATAGGGTCATTACATCCGCGTAATCCACGCAATCGGGACAGTAGTATATTCGTGTGAAAATCCTCATCGTGGACGACGACCCCAAGCTGCGCGGATTCTTGAAACTCGGATTGGAGGAGCACGATTACGAGTGCCTGGAAGCAGCCTCTGTTTCAGATGCCCTTTTGGCACTGGAAGGCGCACAACCCCCAGACCTCATCCTCCTCGACGTCATGCTGCCCGATGGTGAGGGCTGGCAAGTGCTCCTTGAGCTACGCTCCACGGACAAAGTGACCCCGGTCATTTTCTTGACGGCTCGTAGCCAAGTGGACGAGCGCGTGCGCGGCTTGGAGATGGGGGCAGATGACTACATCATCAAACCATTCGAATTCCGGGAGCTCCTGGCCCGGATCCATGTTGCGATGCGCCGCACCCCTTCGAGGACGACTTTGACCTGGGGAAGCTTGATCCTCGACAACATGTCCAACCGGGTGGAACATGCGGGCAAATGGCTGGAGCTGAGCCCCAAGGAGTTTGCGCTACTGCGCACGTTGATGACCAATAGCGGTGAAGTTGTGAATAGATCCCAGCTGCTCTCTGACGTTTGGGGGTTCAGCTTTGACCCCGGAACCAATGTGGTCGAAGTGGGAGTGGCCCGCCTCCGCAAGCGCCTTTCCAGTAGCGGTCCTGAACGGATAGAAACAGTTACTGGAAAGGGATACCGAATGGCCACCGCTGAAGGGACTGCAGGATGAAGCGAACCTGGTCCCTTAAGAGCAGAATGACCACATGGGTTGCCGTGGTCACGATCACTTTGGTATCCCTCATCGGTGTCACCGCCACGTGGTTTGTACTGGATGCAACAACCCGGGAATTTGATGGTTTGGTGCGGGAGGAGACCGACGAGCTATTCGCCATC
>JARGOW010000226.1 GCA_029212955.1 Planctomycetota bacterium
CGGGGTCATGTTCCGCTTGTGCAGCCTTCGGGATCTCCTCGAGAAGGTCCAGGCTTTTGGCGAATTGTCCCCGTAGGTTCAATTGGGCAATGCGCACCAGCGAGATCTGCAGCACCCATGGATCCCCGGGTCCAAACGCCAACCGACCCCGGTCCATGGCGAGCTCAAATTGTTGGTCCGCTTCCTCGAAGCGGCTGCGCGTGGAGTACACATCGCCGAGCCGGAATCGGATCTCCGCTTCCGTCGCGGGGTCCTCTTGGAATTCATCCCGCAACCCCACGGAAACCGTGTCGAGCAGGGCGTCCAGGTCCCTTGCACTGCTTCCGGACTTGGGGTTGGCCTTGAACAAAACGCCCACCAGGAAATTCTTGGCACGCGTGGCGCGTTCGGATTCCTCGGCGATACGGTCCCGGTCTCCGGCGATGCGAAGGGCTTGGATCGTGGCCACTCCAGCCAGAAGGAAAATGAGAGCCACGGCGACAAGTGCGCCGCGCAGCAAGCGTTTGTTGCGGCGGTCGAGCCGTTGGAAATGCTCTTTGAGGGTGGGAGGGCGGGCTTGGATCGCGCGGTCGCCCAGAAAATTGTCCAGGTCCTGGGCTAGCAAGGTGGCACTTTGGTAGCGGTCTTCCGGGCGCTTGGCCACAGCCTTGTGCACGATGGTGGCCAGGTCTGCCGGGATGGTGGGTTGCCGTTTGCGCAGGGCCGGGGGGTCGCCCGCCAGGATCTGGTGAAGCAAAGCCTCGCGCTCGGTTTTGTCGAACATGGGCTGGCCCGCCAGCAACCCGTACAGGGTCGCGCCCAGGGAGTAAACATCCGTACGTTCGTCCAGGGCGCCGCCACCGCGTGCCTGCTCGGGGGACATGTAGCGCAGGGTGCCTACCAATCGACCGGGTTGGGTCAGGGTCACATCACTCACCGCCCGGGCCAGCCCAAAGTCGGCCAGGTAGGCCGTACCCGCGGTATCGGTCAGAATATTGGAGGGCTCCACGTCCCGGTGGATGACCCCGTGGCCGTGGGCGTGGGCCAGTGCGGTGGCGATGTCCCGTACCCAGCCGGTGGCCTTGCGTAGGAAGGCTGCATCGAGGGGTTGCTTCGAGTTCGACCTCTCTCGGGCGATCTGCGCCAGGGTGGGCCCGTTCACAAAGGCCATGGCGTAGTACGGGGTGCCTTGGTATTCGCCCACCGAATAGATGGGGACGATGTGCCCGTGGCTCAGCAGGCTTGCGTTGCGCGCTTCCCGTTGGAAGCGCGCGCGGCCCTGGGATCCCTTGGCCCGGTCACTTTCCAGGAGCTTGATCGCAACCGGCCGATCGAGCTCCCCATGACGGGCCCGGTAGACCGCGCCCATTCCGCCCCGGGAGATCAATTCTTCCACCAGGTATTCCCCGGCCGTGGGCTGCAGACCTAAAGCCAGTTGCCCGTCCAGGTCGTGCATGGGTTGGATCTCCTGGGAGGCCCCGTGCACGAACCCAACCAGGCGCACGAGTTGGGGGATCTCGTCGGCCAAGCCAGGGAATTCGGCCGCCAGGGATTCCGCGTCCGGACTCTCTCCGCTGCGCAAGCGGTCCAGTATTTGGTCGAGCAGGCCATCGCCTTCGACAATGAGGGAGTCGGGGGAATCGTCTCGCTCGTCCATCATTGGAAATCCATGTTCACTTGGTTCTGCTTGAGAATCTGGCCGAGCCGTTTGACCGATTTGTGGAGGAGAACGCTCAGTGCACCAGGGGTACGGCCCATGATCTCCGCGGTCTCGGTTGTGGAGAGGCCTTCCAGAATCCGAAGCACGATCACGTCGCTTTGGGCCTGGGGGAGTTGGGCCAGGGCGGCTTCCAGGGCTTCCCTCTGTTCCACACCTCGGATGCGTTCGCTGGGGGAGCTCTGATCGGGATCCTCCCAGTCGAAAGCACTTTCCTCCTGCCCATCGGCCCGGGTATTGGGTCTGCGTTCCCGGCGCACATCACGCTTGGCGCTATGAACGTGCATGCGGTGCAGGTCCACCAACCGATGTTCCACCACCCGGCAAAGCCAGGACCAAAAGGCGGCTTCATCCCGGATGACCAGATCCTGAATGTATTGGGAGGCGGCCACCATGGCGTCCTGAAGGACGTCTTCCGCGCTGACCCTCGCCCGCAGGGCGGGATTGATTCGCAGCTTGATCAACCATCGAAGCCGGGTTGAGTAGGCGGCGACCAGCTGGGTGAAGGCCTCCTCGTCACCCTCGATGGCGGCGGCAATAGTGGAAAGACGATCGTTGTGGGTGGTCATGGGAGAAATAGGCCGTTCCGAAACGTAATGGATCCATCCGACTTTGTGGGTCGGTATCTCCATTTCGTAGCTAAGCGATTCCCAGGTGCCCCGCTTAGGCATGAGTCCCCAGAAAACCAAAAACAAGACCCATGCTTCGATTTCTCCTCCACACCCTGTCCGTTCTGTTCTTAGCCGCAATCGGCCTTTCACAGGCCAATGTCATGGGCGTACGCAAGGCCCTTCCGACTCAACCTCTTGGAAAACACCTGGTCACGGCGGACTTCCAGGGCATGGCCCCAGGGGGGCACACGCCATGGAGGAGTACTTCGTTTCAGGACCCAAGCCTGTCCTATTCCGGTTGGGAATTGGGCCCGGGTGCGGTGGGGGATGCCGGCGTGGACGATGCCCTGGCATTCCATATATCAGCCGGTTCGAGCGAATCCACCCTGGCGGAGGCCCTTGCGACTGGGAGCTATGCAACAGTCACTCTGGCACCTGCGGGTTCGGGCACCATGGATCTTGCGGGAGTTCGCGCCCGGTTCGGAGTGCAGCGCTTGGAGTGGCATGCGCCCCGGCGGTACGCGCTGTTTTCGAGCCTCTCCGGTTTTCAACCCGGTTCCGAATTGTTCGTTTCGCCCTACCTGGAGAGTTGGGACCTGTGGCAGCATTCGTGGGATACGTTCCTGCCCCTCACAGGCTATTCGGGTTTGCAAGCGCCCGTGGAGTTTCGCTTGTATTGCTTTGCGGGAACCTATGGAAGCAAGCTCACCAGCCTCACGGGGTTTTCCATGGTGGCCGGCTTGCCAACGGTGACTTTAGGCCTGACCAGCGGGTCCGGTGGCTCGGCGGACGTGGCGCCCTACAGCCCCGTGTATCAACAGGGCCAAACCGTGCAGTTGAGCGCCGTGGCCGAACCTGGATTTCGGTTTGCGGGTTGGTCGGGCAGTCTTGCCGGCTTCGGTAATCCGCGTTCGGTAGTCCTGGACGCATCCATGCAAGTGCATGCCCACTTCGAATCGCTGCCCGCACCCCACATGTCCGTGGGAACGAACCTCGGTTCTGTGAGTGACTGGTCCTCCAGTTGGGTCTTTTCGGATCTGTTCCGGCGCACCAGGCCTTGGATGACCCACGAGGCGGGGGGCGGAGGACCTTGGGACACGGGCCTTGCGGCGGAGATTCCCCGGGATGCGGATGGCATGCCCCACTCGATCCCGTTCGTGCCTGCGGGAGGTGGTGTACCCCAGTCCGCGCACACCATTCTCGTGCAGGTCAACGGGCCGGGTCTGCATCACATTTTATACGAGGGAGTGGGCACCTTTTCCTATGCCATTACGGGCATGCCCACCAACCAGGTTGTCTCCCCGGGGCCTGCCGGAAGCATCCCGGTGCCATTGCCGGCCAATGCGCACATCATTTTTCGAATCGTCCAATCGGATGCGGCGCCCAACCATCTGCGCAATATTCGAATTGTGCAGGACTCCCAATTGGCCACCTTTGAGACCGAGCCGTTCCATCCCCTGTTCGTGGCATCCTTAGCCGATTATGACCACCTACGATTTATGGATTGGGGGCACACCAATGGTTCGCATGTGGAGGACTGGAGCCAGCGTACCCAGCCCAATCACTTCACCCAGTCGGCCCCGTCGGGGGTGGCCTTGGAGGTTCAAATCGACTTGGCCAATCGGACCATGAAGGACGCTTGGTTTTGTGTTCCGCACCGCGCGAGCGATGACTATGTGCGTGAAATGGCGCGGTTGATTCGCGACAACCTGGATCCCTCCTTGCGTTGCTTTGTGGAATATTCCAACGAAACCTGGAACACCATGGGGAGCTTCACCCAGTCCGCCTATGTTCAACAGGAGGGAATCCGTCAGGGCCTTTCAAGCAACGCTTGGGATGCGGGCCAGTTCTTCGCAACCAAACGGTCCGCCGAGATCTGGCAGATTTTTGATGGGGAGTTTGGTGGGGCGGCGCGCACCCGCACCGTGCGAGTCCTGGCCAGCCATGCCGCCAACCTGTCGACCACACATCTGCGCCTGGCTGCTCTCAACGATCCCGCCATGAACCCCAACAATCAGCACGCGGACGCCCTGGCCATCGCCCCGTACTTTGGGACGAACTACGGGCCCAATCAAATCCCTCCCGCCACTCTCCAGTACCCGAACGTGAACGACATCCTCACAGTGGATGCCCCCGTTCGGATTCAGGAGGCCATCCTCATGGCCTCCGCCCAGAAAGCCATCGCGGACCAGCAGGGCATGGACCTCATCTGCTACGAGGGCGGCCAACACTATGTGGCCATTCAGGGGGCGGAGAATGACGGTTCTCTGGTCCAGGTTCTTCACGACGCCAACCGGGATGTGCGTATGTACGACCTGTATCGGACCTATTTGGACGGGCTGAAGGCTGCAAGTGTCTCGAACTTTGCGAGTTTCTCCCACTGCGGCAGTTGGTCCAAGTGGGGGAGTTGGGGAACCTTGGAATCCATCGATCAGTCCGTGGCCCTGGCCCACAAGTTCCGGGCCCTTCTGGATTGGCTCGCGGCGAATTGAGTGAGCCTTGCTTGCCGTTGGGCCCCACCACCATCCTGAAGGTTGGGGCCTCCTGTTAGTGGGGGGCCGCCAGGTCGATCCAATACCAGCGTTGGTGGCACTTCTCGGACTCAAGCCATTCGTCGCGCTCGAGCTTACCTCCGGCGCTTTCGATGGTTCTTGCGGAGGCTCCATTGGCGGAGTCACAGGTGAGCAGGGCTCTGGTGATTCCCAACCCCCTACAGTGTTCCAGTGCGCTCGCCAACATACGGGTGGCCACTCCCTTTTGGCGATGGTCAGGAGCCACGCAGAAGCCCACGTGTCCGCCGGTCTGCTCCAGGCCGGGGTTCAAATGATGGCGAATGTTTATGACCCCTTGTAGCTCGCCATCATGCTCCCAGAAGTACGTGGAGCAGGGTACCCATCCCGATTTGATGTCGACGCCCTGGCCCAGGTTTTGGAGGTCTTCCACGACGCGCTCGATGGGCCAATCCCGCGGGCAGAAGTAGCCATGCAGATCCCCGGGAGTGGCATCGAAGGCCCGTAGGAAATTCTCCAAGGCCCCGGCGTGATGGTGTTGCAATTGTACGAGTCCATTTACCATGGGCGCATTGGAGCACAGGCGAATTGAAACCGCAATCGGCGGGTCCGTGGGAGGCTTTGGTTTCCAAGTCGCTCACGTACCAGAGACTTGCTCCACGAAAGTGACCCAGGAATCGCTGAGTTCGTTCAAGCCCACGGGGAAGGCCCTTTCGAACTGCTTGAGCGATCCCTTACCCCGGAAGGCACCGCGCAGGTAGTCAAAGAAGGGCTCTTGATACTTGCCATCCTCACCGTTCAGGAGATAGAAGACCAGGGTATAGGCACCGGATTTGTAACCCAGGACATGGCTGCCGCCGCCGTAATCCGGGGCGCTGGACGTGAACACGCGGCGGACAGATAGCTTCTTTTCCAGTCGGGCTTGGGCCTGGAACCAAATCCGATAGGGAATACCTGGCATGAGGGTCAAGTCCCGGTGGGTGGCACGCAGGCTAAGCACGAAGCCATTGGCGATTCCCTCGTGGGCCCACACGGGTAGGGATCCCGAACGGTTGCCCATGGCCATGCGAAAGGAATTCTCGATCATCATATCCACGGCGGCCCGCCACACGTGATTGGATTGGGCGTGGTCCCCGTACACCATGAGTACGTTGCTCTTTTTGTCGTACCAAGCTTCCACTCCGGCCACGGGGGGTTGGGGAGCGCGCTTGCCTGCCCCATGGATTCGGATCTCTGGAACCCACTCGAAGGGGTAGAGTTCGATGGGTTGACCCAGCCGTTTGTAATACAGGTGGTAGATGTGCTCGAGCTCGAGGCAGATGTCCAAGGCCCGGGTCAGGTCCCCGTTGGTCTTGACCAGGAAATGCGATGTGGGGAGCTCGATGGCATGCTTCCAATCCCGACCGGGGGCGCTCAAGTCCGTGGCGGAAAAGGTTTGGCTGCCGATGCGCAAACCCCACCCGCTCTTGGATGGGCGGCCGCCCAGGCTTTTCCAGGCCTGTTCGTGGTCACCATCCAAGGTGAGCACGCGCAACCACAGGGCCCGGGCTTCGGCGGGCAGGCCTTGCTCTTCCGCCCAGCGGGCCAGCTCGGCGCATCGGGGAGCGGACCTTCGATCCAGGGTTCGACTCCGCTCCAGGAACTGCCGCGACAGGCTCTCCACGGACCGCACTTGCTTCA
>JARGOW010000227.1:0-1073 GCA_029212955.1 Planctomycetota bacterium
GTCTACCATCGAGCGGATTTGGGACATGGCACGCTTGGCGTCGGGCGAGTCCACGGTGGCCAGGATCTCCATGGCACGGGACAGGTTGTCCTCCGCAGCCAGCTTCAACTCTTCCAGTTCCGCTTCCCCCACCTGCCCTTCCAGGGCCGCGTTCATTTCCCCGGTCACCAGGTCCGCGCCGGTCTCCGCGAAAAGGCCGGGAACGAAGGTTTCCACCGGAGTCCGCCGTAGATGCGGCGCCAGGGCCCGCGTATCGGGGCCGGCCGATGCGGGCGGCGCGAGCACGGCTAGGGCTTCCACCGGCGGCATCACAAAACCCAGCTTTGCCAGGGGCTGCGTATCGCGCGGGGGTGAGAACAGGTCCCGGGACAGGTTGGCAGGGTCCACGCGGGGACCTTCCAGGGTGTCCAAGTTCGGAACGGGGTAGCTCACCAATTCCGGTGCAGACTTGCTGCCGCGGGGAGTGCGCGCTTTGGATTCATCCAAATCACGCCACACCCACCACGCGAGAAACAAAGCCACGCAAAGGAAAACAGTTTGATGCTGATTGATCTTCATGGGCCTACTCCAACTCGTCCTGCGGATGGGTTTCGTGGAGTCGCAGTGCGCTGCACACCAGGTTTAGTTTCACTTGACCCGCATTGCGTCGCGGGGTCTTGGCCAATAAGGAGTCGAGCACGACGGGCTTGCCGTAATGGTCACTTTGCGTCCCCAGAATGGTAGCGGTCACATTTGCGGAAGGACCGGTCATGTCGAACTGCACCTGGGTGCGCTCCACGGCGCCCAGCCCGGCCTTGCTTTTGAAATCCGGATCCAGGTTCACCCGGATGCGATCCACCGACTCAATGCCGTTCGTCAATGCGACGGTCACGACTCGCTCGATCAAATCCAACGCATCCAGATGTCGCTCGATGGTGTTGGAATCGTTGGTCATCAACGGCTCCAGATCCAAGCCCTCGGGCAAGCGCGCACGGGAACGGCTGGCCAAGCGGCGCAGGCGTTCGCGCACCTCCGCCACCCTTTGGAAGTACAGGTTGCTCGCCGAGTCGGGTCCGGGCTGCCAGCGGAATGGA
>JARGOW010000227.1:1083-3766 GCA_029212955.1 Planctomycetota bacterium
TCCATATCGGCTCTTAATGCAACTACAGGGCCTGGTTTTCCGCCTCCGCAGCATCCCGATCGACCGCTCCGAACATGGGCTTGCGAAGGTCGGCTCTCAAGCTGCTCATGGTTCGGCTCGCGCTGCGGGCTTGGGCCCCATAGGAGCCGGCCAACATCCAGTAGGCCACGAAGAACACCAACACACCGCCCACCACAGTGGTCACGAAGCGCTTGTTCTCTTGCCAGTAGTCTGAAAGATTCATGGTTGTACTTTGTTCCTGTTCCTACTCTTGCGATTCGGTGTCGGCTTCCCCGGACTCGGGTTTGTCGGCGAAAAAAGTGATATCCACGCTGAAGCTACTGCGATCCACGGTGTGGTTCACATTGGCCCCAGGGAAACCCGTTTGCAGATTCGCAATCATCTCGCGGTGCTGGGCGGCCGGGGAAACGGCGCTCTCGCGCGCCCGCCCCTTGGACTTGAGGACCGGACGTTCCCCGGTTTCCCGCGCGATGCCGAGCTCGTCATCGGTGCCGCGCTCCACTTCGACCTGGGTCAGCCAGAAGTCGTCGGGCAATCCCTTGGCGAAGAAACCCAGGGACTGTTGAGCTTGAACCCCCATCCCCGCCGACCAATACAATTCATGGGCTGTTTTGGCGAGCCGCTCGTTCTCTTCCAGGTATTGACGGGTTCGAACGTCCGCGCTGCGGGCCTTGCGCAGTTGACTCTTGAGCACGCGCACTTGTTTCTCGGTGCTTTCCACTTGGCGCTTCACGTCCGTGGTAAACCAGGCCAGGTACGCCACGGCCATGACTGCGGCCGCGATGAGGAAGATCTTGCCCCCCCAGAATTCGCGCCTTGAGTGCAGAGCCGCCGGAAGAATCTCGAGCGAGAAGCTGTCGTCCGTAGCCGACATGGTAGCCAGCCCCAGGGCCGCCACAGCCTCCAGCCGGTAGTCCTCCAGGTTCCTGGCTTGATCCTCGGACAAGGCCGACGCGTCGACCACACCAAAGGGATCAAAGCGCTCCACGGGCACGCCCATGCTGCGAGAAAGGTATTCGCAAAGACCGTCCATGCCCGCCGCGCCACCGCACAATTGAATGCGGTCGACCTTCAGCCCGCCGATCCGGATCTGCGTCTTGCAAAACAAAATGGCGGATTGCAGAAGGGACATGACCTGGCCCGCCGCTCCCTGAATGGCCCGGTTCACGCGTTCCGCGTTGGGGCTGCTGGCCCGTGCGCCGGGACTCAGATTGGCATGCTCGATTTTGAGCTTCTGCGCCTGTTCCTTGGAAACCCCCAGCTGGGAAGCGATCGCCTGATCGAACAGGTCCCCTCCGCCCGATAGGTTCCGGGCAAACAACAGGTCCGGGCCGCGCACGATGGCCACGTCCATGTTGTCGCTACCGATGTCCGCAATGAGGACCGTGTCGTCCTGGACCACCCCGTAGCGCAACCAGGCGTTGTAGATGGCCACCGCCGTCGGCGCGAAGGAGTCCACGCGGCCCTTGAGGTGGGCACCTCCCTCCAGGTGTTCCTCGAGCAGGGACTCGCGGGCCATGGCCAACAGTACGATGTCTTCCCCGCCCGCCTCGGGCAAGTCGGGAAGCAGGTTGAAGTCACTCGCCACGCCCTCGCCGGAGGTTTCGCCGATTTCAGCCACCTCGAAACGCATGAGCTTGCGCAACTGCCAGTCGGGCACCCGGGGCACGCGCACGTACCGAATGTTGACGTCCTTGCCTGAAAGCCCCACGCGCGCATGGGTCAGTTTGAAGTCATCCTCCAGGTCGCCCCAGCGTGAACCCACGTCCTGGGCGCCCTCCTCATGCAACCGAAAATCGGTCACATGGAAGGTGGATCCCTTCAGGTAGCCCTTGATGGCTTTGACCGTACTCCGGCCGATATCGATTCCTGTCGCCTGCCTTGCCATGGGTCAGTTTCCTTTTTGATTGTCGTTGATGGACTCGGGCGATTGAGCTTGGGAGGCCAAACCGCTGGCGCCTTGTTCACGCAAAACATGAATGAGCGCATTCCTGTATTCCTGGCCGCTATCGGCCGTTTCACGGAATGCCGCGCGGGCGGTGCGAATGTCTTCCAAGATGGCTTGAATGGGCTCGAGCAGCTCGCTGCCCGCGTACCGCAGCTTGAGGGCCTGCGCATCCTCCCAGCAACCGTCAAAACCGGTGCGCAATTGGAAGAAGCGTGCACGCTCCAATTCCTCACGCAGGTCCTTGATGGCGGAACGACCGTCCCGCAACAGGGTGCTGCGCGCTGCGTCGGCCCTGGCCACGTCGTCGGCCTCGTAGGGATAACGATCCAGAAGTTGCTTCCAAAGGGTCAACGCTTCACCCACGCGACCCTCGCGGGTGGCCAGCCTCGCATCGGCGGCCAAGTCCACGGCCGCTTTCAGCTCGTCGCCAAATTCGGTCTTGATCAGCACCTCGGTGGCGTCGTGGGTATGGACGGAAAAACGATAGCTTCCTGAGCGGGCACCGCCCGTGACGGAAACCGGCTTCCCGAAGGAGATGCGGATCAAATCCGATCCGCTTCCGAGCACGAGGTCGGTCACCGCGTCATCCTGGAATTCCAGGCTGCGCGAAAGGTATCCCGAACTCCCCATGGTGCTCACGCCGCCGGCCGTCAGCCTGGGCGTAGCCGTAAAGATCCACTGCACGGGGTTCGGTTCCGTCGCTCCCGCAAGATC
>JARGOW010000227.1:3810-6468 GCA_029212955.1 Planctomycetota bacterium
TGGGGTTGAAGGGCCAACTGGACTGGATGGACCCCGTACCCATTGCGGTTCACCAAGCACTGCACGCCGCTGAGCAGGACACGATCGATCTTGTGCAAGACAAAGGAGGTGCCGGGCACGAAGCCCGCCATTTCCAAGAGTTCTACAGCCGGTTGTCCCGTTCCAGAACCGAGCCAGGACACGCTGTCCACGTCCACACGCCCGGCCACGGTTTCGGTGACGTCCTCGCCCTCCTGCCTCTCACCTTTGCCCCAAGCTGCGATGCAAACCTGGGCCTTCGTGTATCCGGCGGGTGCCGTGCCCTTGAGCTCGTAGTCCTGGAATCCATCGGTCCCTTCCACCACGGGACCCCAGGCTGTGGTGGCTTGCACTTGAGCCGCCGCATTCCCACCGGCGGGCTCGTCCGTGGACCAACGCAATCCGATTCGAGCGATCACATCGCCTTCCGTGCGAATGGACGCGGACACTTGGAAGTTCTGCTGAGCGGGAACCTTGATGATCGGACCCAGCTCCTGGGCCCGTTCACCGGTGAACAATTCGCAAGCCAGTCCACCGGCCCCCGCAGCGGCGGCGGATCGGGTCTGACGGAACAATCCACTCCACCCATCCCGGGAGGACCAGGCGCTGCCTTCGCTGTCCTCAAAGGTTCCGGCCCCATTCAGCAAGTCCCCGGCCACGGTCGCTTCCTTGGGAGCCGCCGCGCCTTCGCCGGCGCCTTGCCCCCAGAAGTAGAACGCACCACCGGCAGCCAATATCAGTACGGCCAATCCGGCCAGGGCCACGGGGGAACGCCGGCTGGCGCGTGCCAGTTGATCGGCGGAGACATGCCCCGCTTCATCGAGCAATTCCTCAGAACCCAAACTATTGTCCCAGACTGGCTGGATCTGGGTTTGGGCCGACGCTTTGGCAAAGGTTTCAGTGGGGGCGGCCGGCGCAGCTTCGGGCTCCTCCAGGCTGATCTCATCGGATTCGAGCTGGATTTCATCCGAATCCGGTTCCTTTGCTGGGGCCGGAGCGGGCGCTTCCGCTGCAACCAACGTCATACGGACATCGCCCACGGAGAAAGCCAACCCGGTTTCGAGTTCGGCCTCCCCCACCTTGAGTCGTCCGATGCGGGTTCCGTTGGTACTGCCCAGATCGTGCAGGGAGATCAACGCACCTTTGATTCGCAGCTCAGCGTGGCGGCCGGAGACCGAAGCCTCCGTCAAACGCAGATTGCACTCCTGGGACCTTCCGATCAGAAAGGGGCTGTGGGACAGGGGTACGAGTTCCCCGGCCCTCCCGCCCGTCTCGATACGAAGGGAATAGCGGTCGGTCATAAATTCTCTTGGATGGCGTGGCGAAGGGCGGCCTGGGAGAAAGGCGCGGCTGTTCATATATAGGTGCGGGGCCCTAGTTACGAACAAGTGGGGCGCCCACCATACAAAACCGGTGGGGCCCAGGTCTAACCCGGAGATGCCTGGCAGTTTCGCAACAAGCGACCATAAGCTGCCACATGGCAACCGCTTACGCCAATCAGGGGCGCGTGAACTCGCGCGGCAAAAGCCAATGTCCCCCCGGGGACCGCAAGATCTAGGTTGCAGGCCCCTTTTGGAGCCCCACAATCCAGCCATGGCGAGCCACTCCAACCCACCCCGATCCCGCGAGCGAAGGTTCTTTCTGGACCCCCTCGCCCCCCCGGAAACCCCCAGGCTGGCGGAGCAGGAATTGCACCACGCCCTGCATGTGAACCGCTTGGGCAAGGGCGACCGATTCTGGGGGCTGGATGGGGTTGGCAACGCCCATCTCATGGAAATCACCGCCGCCAGCCGGAGGGAATTGACCCTGGCCCGGCTCGATGGGACCCGCACATCCGCCGCACCAGGAACTCCGGGCTCCGACCTCATCCACCTGGAATTGGGCCTATCCCTGCCCAAACCCGGAAAGGCGGAGGAAATGCTGGACCGCCTGACCCAACTCGGTGTGGCCCGGGTCCAACCTTTGATTTTCCATCACAGTCCCGAGCACGCCCGCAAAACCTCGAGCGCACGCGCCGAAAAATTGCAAAGGGCCAGCCGGGAAGCCATGAAGCAATGCTTGCGCCTGTGGCCCATGGAGATCGCCGAGCCCTTGGCCTTGGAACCCTGGCTGCAGGTTCAGACCCCCACCGTCGTGCTCGATCCCCTGGCGGAAAAGGATCTGTCCGAGCAACTGAGCGCCCTCACCGCGCCCGGCCCCATGCGTTTCCTGGTAGGCCCCGAAGGCGGACTGCAACCCGATGAAGTCCTCCGCGCCACCCAGTGTGGAGCCACCCGTGCCAAACTGCACGGCCACGTGCTCCGAATTGAAACAGCCGCAGAATTGGCTGCGGGCCTCACCCTTCAGTTATGCAGGCCCACGCCGGGTCATTAAGCCCTAAACAAGGACTGCGGGCCCCTGGGGGGTGGTTTGCGCCTAACAAATCCGTTGGACAGCGATACACTGAGGGCACCTGCCAGGTCTCTAGCGGGTCCATCGGACCCCCATTCCTCACCATGTTTGAAACAAAGTTTCTCTCGTCGGCCTGCGTTCTTATTGCCACAGGCTGCTTACTAGCCCCCAGTTCCCTGGCCCAAAGCGGCGGTGCCCCTGCGCCCCTTCCGATTGGCGCAGGCAACTTCACCAGCGTGCTGCCCTCCA
>JARGOW010000228.1 GCA_029212955.1 Planctomycetota bacterium
ATAGGTTGGTCAGTCCACGGGCCACTTTTTGGAATAGCTCCCGGGTCGGGAGGGCCTTGAGCGCATGGTAGCGCTCCGCAAATGGAACCATGAATTCGGGCATAGGCTCGATTTCGGGCGCTCCCCCCATTTGCATGTGAACGGCATAGATGTCCGCCCACTGGCGGGCTTCTTCGGAGATATCCCGCTGGGCCTGCACGCCGAGTTCCAGCTCATCGAGCAGGCTGGGCTTGTCGATGAAACGTTGCATGGCCGCGCGCAGGGAGTCGCTATCCCCGGCTGCGAAGTGCAAGCCGTTCTGGCCATCGATCACCATTTCGCTGGGTGCTTCCAGGTCGCAAACGATAACCGGACGACGTGCGGCGAAGGCCTCGCGGATCTCGTGGGGCGCACTGGCCTGCCACAGGCTTGGAACGATGAGAACATCCATGTGCTCCATGGCTGTGACCCGATCCTGTCCCTCGATGGCGCCGAACCAGCGGGCTTCCACCCGTTCCGCATTGGCGCGCAGGGTGCGAAGGTGCAACCGGTCCTCGCTGGTACCGAACAAGGCAAGTTCCGCCCGGGGCGCCAGACCGCAAAAAGCGTCGAGCAGGATGTGGGCTCCCGAGGCCTTGTCCATGCTGCCGATGAATCCAAAGCGGATTTTGCCGTCGCCCCCGTGGGGTGCGGCGAGTCCCTGGAACCGGGACACTTCCACGCCCGGCATGACATGCTCCACCCTGGCTCCACTGATGGAATTCAGGGTACGGGTCAACCAACGGGACGCTGCGAAGCGCCCGGAGAATCCCCCATAGGCTTTGATCGATTCCGACCGGTAACCGTCGACCCTGCCCCGTGCGGCATCCAAGCCCTGGGGGTCATCGCCGCTCAAAAGTTCTTGGATCTTCTCCCAAAATGCATCGTCCACCTGGGCGGGTAGCACGTGCCCCTGATGCTGACCTAGCTCCGGATGGCGAGCCAAAAGTTCCTGAACCATTTGATCGCGGGCATGGGCGTCCTGATCGGCCACGTCGTAGGACATCAGATCCGCGGACAGGGCCATTCCGTTCTTCGCCACTCGCTCCATATCCCAGGCGTTGTGCAATACGGGAATGCCCCGGCGCTCGATCGTCTCCAGAATCAGGTTGCCCGGGCCTGGCAAGTTTTCCAGGTGCACCAAATCCGGGGTCTCGCGCTCGAGGAAGGCGTCGATGGCCAGGGACCAATCGCGCTCCACAGCATTCGCCCCCCGTTCACCCAGGTGATGCCCACGCCCTCGATGGACTCCCGGCGCTGTGCCAGCGGTGCCAAACCCGGCATATTGCGAGAGGCGAGCACCTCCACACCCAAGCCCAGGCGGGTGAGCGCCTGGGTCAAAGCCAAAATATGTTGATCGAGTCCACTGCTAGAGCTCGGCGAAAAACCAGAAACGATATAGGCGACGCGCATAACAAGGTCAGCGTAGCCCCCAGCTCACCCGCGATCCAAGAATGCGAGCCCCCACGCCCTTCCATTCCGAAGGACGGGAGCGGAGAACCCCACACTTCGTTCATCCTTGAGCCGCGAAAGGGATGTCTTACGCCCATACTCGCCCGCCCGAGCCCTGCGAACCTTCCATTTCGAAACAGGGCCGGACGGGTCCGGGGCTGGTCCAACGACGGGAACTGGACCCCATCCCTCCCCGCTCGATCCGCAGGCTCAACACAAAGCGACCGGCCAGGGCGGCCTCCCTCCATGCACGAGAGCCACCACCTTGCGAAATGCAAAGCAGCGGCTCTCTTTTGCCGGGGGAAGCGGTCCGGTCCCGGCACTTCCCCAAGTCTGGAGGTTAGTGGGTTTGCTCTTCGAGCCAACGCTCGGCGTCGATGGCCGCCATGCATCCAGTTCCAGCGGCCGTCACCGCTTGGCGGTACACGTGATCGGCCACGTCGCCACAGGCGAAGACACCGGGCACACTGGTGTATGTGGTGCCGGGCTTCACGTCGATGTAACCCACCTCATTCATATCCAGCTTGCCCTTGAAGAGGTCGCTGTTCGGCTTGTGTCCGATGGCGATGAAAACGGCATCGGTTTCCACCGTCGCGGTGGACTGGTCCTCGGTGTTCAACATCGTGACCGAGTTGACCTTGCCATCCTCACCGGCGTGGATGTCCTCGATGGTCCGGTTGAGTGCCCACTTGATCTTGGGGTGCGCGCGTGCGCGGTCCGCCATGATCTTGGACGCGCGTAGTTGCTCGCGACGGTGCACGATGGTCACCGAGTTGGCAAAGCGCGTCAGATAGGTCGCCTCTTCGAGCGCCGAATCGCCGGCACCTACCACCAGCACGTCCTTGTCGGGGAAGAAAGCTCCGTCGCAGGTGGCGCAGGCGGAAACACCATTGCCCATCAAACGGGTTTCAGCGTCCAGCCCGAGCAGCTTGGCCGTGGCTCCCGTGGAGATGATCACAGACTTGGCCTTGAACTCGTCGAAGTCGGACTTGACCACGAAGGGGCGCGTGGAGAAGTCCACCTCGATGATCTCCTCGAACTTGATCTCGGTTCCGAAGCGCTCCGCTTGAGCCTTGAGATCCTCCATCATGTCCGGTCCTAGAACGCCCTGGGGGTAACCCGGAAAGTTCTCCACATCGGTGGTGATGGTGAGCTGGCCACCGGGCTGGGGGCCCTGGAACAGCAAGGGCTTCAGGTTGGCGCGCGCGGCGTAGATGGCAGCGGTGTAACCGGCGGGGCCGGATCCGATGATGATGACTTCCCTGGTTTCGGTCATAGGGGGGCTCGTGGAGCTTCTCTGGGGGTTGAATGCGAGCTTGGAACGGCACCTAGTCTAGGGCACGAAGGGGCCATCTCAACCCGCAAGGGCACTTGTGAGCACATTTGGCGGAAGAGATCCGGTTACACTCGGAGGCATGCACCCCCAAGTCGACCGCCTCCGTCCGGCATTGCGCGCGATGGCCGAGGAAATTCGGCGCCTGGCCCGTTTGGCCCCCAGCGCCCTGAACTCCCCCCACCACGCTCGCCCAGTAGGCTTGGGAAGCGGGGATGTGACCTTCCATCCCGACGAAAGTACCGAGGCTTATCTGGATTCCTGGTTCGCAGAGCAAGCCATTCTGGCCCCCATCTCCCTGTTGACCGAGGACAAGGGCTGGCGCCACGGGGGCCCCGGCCTCGACCCGGGAAGCTGGCAGGAACTGCCCGATTGCGACCATGGAGGGCCCCAGGTTGTTGTCGACCCGATAGACGGCACCCGACATTTGATGTTTGAGCTGCGGCCGGCCTGGACGGTCATCGGAGTCGCCGGACCGGGATCCAAACCGGCCAACCAGGCTCGCATCGAATTCGGGTTGGTGGCCGAGATCCCCACCCCCCAGGCGGGCTGGGCCCGGGAATTGGAGGCCATAAAGGGCCAGGGCTGCCAGTTGCGTGAAACGCCCCTACTCGGCCAGGAAGGCCGCCCTCCCAGGGCCCTATCCACAATCGACGACGCCCGGGTGGACCACGGATACTTTCCATTTTTCGCCTACCACCCCGACGTCCGCCCGGCCTCCCATTCGCTGGCCCAAAAGTTCTTTCACCGGCTCGCGCGCTTCGAGGACGCCCGCATCGAACATTGCTACGACGACCAATACATCGCTAGCGGGGGTCAACTAGCCCTGCTCGCCCTGGGCCAATACACGATGGTTGCGGACCTTCGACCAAGATTGCTCGACCCGGAAGGCCGGGGCACCCAATGCGCCAAGCCCTACGACCTGAGCGGGGCCGTTCTCTGCGCCACCGAGGCCGGGTGCCGAGTGTGCGATCTGGATGGAAACCCCCTCGATATGCCGCTGGACACGCAAACTCCCGTGGGATTCCTCGGGTTTGCCGGTCCACGCACCCGGGATCGCTTGATGCCCCACCTATCGGAGGTCATCCCCATCCCTCCCGATACGGGACAAGCCGGCCCCGTCTAGGGCATCCCAATAAATATTCGCATTTCCTGCGTCCGGGCGGCCTGCCCGCGGAAATAGATCAGTGGCACCCGATCTATCCGCCTTGCCGCCCGCCCATGGTTCACTCCCCCACTATCCACCCAACCGCTGAAGCCTTAGAATCTCCCTTTCTCGTGGAGAGTTTATGGAGTATTCGCAATTCGGTAGATCCTCTCCGGAGAACTTGGGAGTCCCCCTTGGGTGAATTGAGTCAAGGCTGGGCGAACCGGAACGATCTTCAGGTCGTGCAGGGATATTTGGCGGACCTTCCCGGGGCGAGCATGGCCCTCGGGCAACGTCTTGCATGCGTGCAGGCCTACATCGAAGCACGCAATTCCCGCCTGGGCCGGCCCTTGGAAGCCGCCGCATTGGAAGACCTGCGCCAGGACTGCCAAGCGGCCATCTTGCAAGCCGTGGAATCGTTCACGGGGGAAAGCCCCATTGCGGCTTGGGCCCAGGGCTTCATTCGATTCGCTTTCCTCAAGCACTTCCGCAAGCAGCGTGGAGAGCGGGAAACCTTGCGCGCCATGCAGCACGCGTTTGTGGAGCCAGCCAGCCTGGACCCCGCCCCCGAGGAGGCCACCGCGGTGACAGTAGCCATGGCAGCACTGGGTGAAACGGAGCGCCGTACACTTTCCATGCGAATCCTGGAGGAACTGCCCTTCCCCGAGATCGCCGACAGACTTCAAGAACCGGTTACCACAACAAAAAGCCGTTACGTGCGCCTAGTCACCCGTCTCGGTCCCCAGCTTCAAGCATTTTGGAAGAACGAATACAATGAAGGAAACCAATAAGAACCTGCTGGAGGAGCTTATCCTCGGCGAACGCGCCTGGAAGGATCCAGCCGTGATTCGGGCCATCTCCGAAGACCCAGAATTTGCCGAAGCGGCGTCGAACGCAGCGGGAACACTCGGTGTGCTGGAACGCAACGCTGCCCGGCTCGACGATGTGGACATGGATTCCCTTCGCGTCACCGAACAGGACCGCGTGGCCGCCCAAAACGCCCTCGAACCCCGCCCGCGATCGCCCCTCTTGCGCCACAGCATGTGGCTGATCCCCAGTGCCGCCGCCGCAGTATTGGTTCTCAGCCAAATGCAAAACGATCCGACCCCGGAACCAGTCCCCCACAACGCGACCCTGGGGGGAACCGAGGACGGGGCGGCCCTACCTCAAGTTCGCAACGGATTTGCTTCCTTCGACTTCCACGACACCCTGCGTGAAGGAGAGAGCATCAAAATCCATGTCTTCGCCTCCGAGTTGGAAGCCAAGTCTCTTTTCCAATCGGGATCGACCCGGGACAGGGTCCTACAACTCCGCCCATCCCAAACCTCAAAACTCAGTGGATACGACGAGGTTTGGGTCGTGGTCGAATGCATCCACCGCGCGGGCCACAGTCGATTCCTCCCCGGCCAAGCCTGGCTGCGCTAAACCGGCCGCGACGCAAAAGGCGACCGCAGCATCCCCCATGCTAGGATGCTCCCGCGAAGTCCTCGCACGCCATGCTCCAAACCATTCAACGATTCGTTTTCGTCGCGCTTCTCCTGTCGCTGGCCCCGCCCACCCGGGCGCAAGAATTCGCCCCGCGCTCGGAGACGCCACAGCTCACTGAAGCCCGCCGCCTCCTCCAGGACAACTCCGATCCGCCTTTCTCCCCGGAAGACTTGCGCACTCCGACGCCCTGGAGCCTCGACCACACCCTCTTCCGGTACCGACAGGCTGCAGCAGCACTATGGGGTAACAAGCGTTGGCCCGAAGGATCGGTAGATGGTTGGGAATTGCTGGCCGCAATCGCAGGCCCGATCCGCGGCGACAGCCAAGCAGTCAAAAAGATCCAAGACTACTTCCTGAACTGGGTGGGCGATTTACCCGACTCCGACATGCTTGGCCTCGGAGATCACTTGAGGTTTCTCGCCGAAGGGGTTCCTGCGAACTCGGTCCTTTGGATCGAGCTGCAATCATGGTCCGTAACGCTCTTGACTGACTTCTTGCTTTGGGAGCAGGCAATCCCACTCCTCCAGCAGATTGAGAGCACACTTTGGGAAGAGGAATCGGCGGGCGGTAGTGGAATCAGGTCCTTCTATGCCCACCTGGATTGCTCCAGCGCTTACCACGGACTTGGAATACGCGAAAAAGTCATGGAGCATCTGGAGAGATCGGAGGAATGGCTCAGTCTGAACCCAAGTGCCCCCCACAATTCTTATCGGCTGGGGCATCTCCTGCTCTTCAAACTGCAAGTACTGCATGTCTATGGCAACCCAGAAGACATTATTTCGCTGTTGGATGCTCATCGATCCTCGGAGGAATACCTAAAGGTAAATTCGGTCATCCAAGCGGATTGCGATTTCAATTATCGCTATTCGCAAGTCTTACTGGGAGACGCCTCCGTAGAGGACCTGGAAAGCGATTTCCAGAGGATCCTGGCGCTGACCAACCCCACCCACCCGGACTGGGAACCCTCCTATGAAGGGACGCGCTGGTCATGCCAGAGGCTTCTCAGCCGACT